>CAYPHE010000094.1:6558-9016 GCA_964410075.1 uncultured Polaribacter sp. | reverse complement strand
GCAGAAGATTTAATGTTACAAGGGTTTTTAAAAGTATTTACCAATTTAAATAAATTTAAAAACGAAGGTAGTTTTGAAGGTTGGATTCGAAGAATTATGGTAAATACCTGTTTATCGTATTTAAGAAAAAAGAATGTAGAATTTGCTGCAGATGAAGATTATGTATTTAACGGATCTGCAACAGAAAGTTTGGAAAATACATCTGTAGAAGACATTCAAAAATTGATTGACGTTTTACCAGATGGTTATAAAATGGTGTTTAATCTCTACGCTATAGAGGGGTTTAAACATCAAGAAATTGCAGAAAAACTAAATATTTCTGTTAGTACATCAAAATCGCAATTGTTTAAAGCACGTAAATTATTGCAAGAAAACTATTATAGGTTGAATAAAACAATTCATGACAATGAATCACTTAGATAAAAATATCAAACAAAAATTAGCCAATAGAACGTTTACTCCATCAGCTTCAGCTTGGGAACGTTTAGAGGTACAGCTAAGTAATACTCCAGAAGAAAAAAAGAAAAAAGGATGGTTGTTTTTTGCTGGTATTGCAGCAAGTATAGCTGTTTTAATTACTGTAAGTATTTCCTTTTTTATTAATAAAAATGGAATTGTTCAGCCTAAAGAAATAATAGTAGAAAATACTATCGATACGCTTAGTATCAAGCAAAATATTAATAAAATGTTTGATGAGGTGAAAGTAGAAGAAGCTGTTGTAAATAATGAAACAAGTATTAAAAAAGAGGCTACAGCTTCTAGTAAAATAACGGAGAAAGAAAATACAGTTAAAGAGATTAATTTACCTGAGCGTATAAAATTAAATAAAGAATTTAAAAACAATTTAGATCCAAAAAAAGAGATTGTTGCCGAAGCAACAAGTTCAAAAGAAAACGTTAACGTTTCTGCAGAAAAACAACCTAAAAAAATCTTAAAAAAGAATACTAATAACAGTATTAAAATTAATAGTGATGATTTGTTGTACGCAGTGACACATTCTCAAAAAGAAGTAGATGCGTATTATGTAAAACACCAAATTAGTAGGGAAGATGTATTAAAAACGATTAAAAATGAGCTCAAGAAATCGGATATTAATATAAAACCTGAAACCATTTTAGCAGAGGTAGAACGTTCTATTGGCGATGAAGATTTTCAAAACAACTTTATGAAATCGTTAAAGAAAAAAGTAAGTGATATTGCTACCGCTTTTGCAAGCAGAAACAATTAGATAATTTAAAAACAACTTGTTATTTCAGCCAAAATAAATAGGAATCTAGAAATTATTATAATCTCAAATTTCTCTATAAAACGGAAATAACATCAAAAACTCAATTAAAATTTAAAACTTAATAATCATGAAAAGAATACTACTAATACTAGTGTTGTTTAGCACAACTATTGCCTTATCTCAAGAGAGGTATTTTGAAAAAGAAGTACAAAAAATAGCTAAACGAATCGAGCTAATTACAAAAACTCAAAAAGACTCTTTAAAAATAAAAGTTATTGCTATAGATAAACAATTAGAAGATGGTAAGATAACCAAAGAAGAAGCTTCAGAACAAAAGAAAATAGCGGCAACTTATCATGCAACTCAAATCGAAAACAAAGTAAGTGAACAAGAACGTTTGTTGCAGTTATTGGTGCAAGATAAAACAAATGGAAAAATTGCAAGTGTAGAAGATGATTCTCTTTCAGATGATGATGTAAATACGTTTACTATTGGTAATAAAACGTTTCGTTTTAATGTAAAAACAGATTTTGATAAAGAAGAAACACGTGAAAATGGAGAAAAGAAAGTTAGAAAGCCAAGACAAAGTAGAAAAACAACGTCACAATTTGTTTTTGCTTTAGGAGCCAATAATGTGTTAGAAAATGATAAAATAGCTTCTTTAAACGATTCTGAATATCAATTTTGGCGTTCTCGTTTTTACGAATTGGGTTGGTCTTGGAAAACGAGATTGACGGATAATGCTTCTCAATTTTATTTTAAATATGGCTTTTCCTTCCTTTGGAATAATTTAAGATTAGAAGGAAATAGGATTCATGTTAAAAATGGAGATTTTACCGAAATAGAAGAATTTAGCGATCCATTATCAGAAAGTAGATTGCGTCACGTACAACTTACATTTCCAGTCTTTTTAGAATGGGATTTTTCAAAAAATAAAGTCTACGAAAGTGGTTTTGTTAGAGATAGAACACATAGAGGTTTACGAATTGGAGTTGGTGCTTTTGGAGGATTTAAACTAGGTACAAGACAATATTTAGAATTTAGAGATAGTAATGGTGTTGATTTTGAGCAAATTCAATACAATAACTTCAACATGAATACCATAAATTACGGAGTAAGTAGTTATATAAGTTATAGAACTATTGGTTTATATGTAAAATATGATTTGAACCCACTTTTTCAAGATACAGAAACCCGAAATATTTCTATGGGACTTCGTTTTGATTTCAA
>CAYPHE010000094.1:0-6458 GCA_964410075.1 uncultured Polaribacter sp. | reverse complement strand
AAAGAAAAACAACCAGCTGTTGTTTTTAAAAAACATGATGAATCTGCAGAATTAGCAAAGCAACAGTTTCATGAAAAAAAGCGAATGCAGTTTAAACTCATTCAGTCTAAATATTTAGATATGAACGCTGTTTTTAAACCTTTTGAAGAAGACTTGGCTTATTTTTCTGAAGCAGATTATACTAGTTTGAAGCCTTTTGTGTTGGAAAAAAACATACCAGAAATTCAACAAGCAATTAAAGAAGGAAAATTAACTTATGAAAAACTAACACTATTCTATCTGTATAGAATTAGAAAATTTGAAAGTGACTCTACGTTATACTTAAATAGCATTATCGCTTTAAATCCTAAAGTTGTTGAACAAGCTAGAGAAAAAGACAAAAAAGCAAAAGGAGTTGATAATTATTCCGTTTATGGAATGCCAATTTTATTAAAAGATAATATAAACACTACAGCAATGGCAACTACAGCAGGTGCCATCGCTTTAGCAGAAAATAATACTAAAAATAACGCTTTTATAGTTGATCAATTATTAGAAAATGACGCGTTGATTTTAGGGAAATTAAACTTGAGTGAGTGGGCATATTTCTTTTGCTCTGGCTGTCCTTTGGGGTACTCTGCAATTGGAGGACAAACATTAAATCCTTACGGAAGAAAGATTTTTGAAACCGGAGGTAGCTCTGCAGGAAGTGGAGTGGCAACCGCAGTAAATTTTGCTGTGGCTACAGTTGGAACAGAAACTTCTGGTTCCATAACATCTCCTTCTAGTTTAAATTCAATAGTAGGGTTAAAACCCACTGTTGGTTTACTAAGTAGAAGTGGCATTGTGCCCATTTCAAGTACGTTAGATACTTCTGGTCCTATGACTAAAAATGTAACCGACAACGCAATTTTATTCAATGCACTATTAGGTTATGATGTAGCTGATTTTGCTTCACCAAAAGACAAAATAAAGGCTGTAAATATGAATTACGATGACGATTTAAAAGGAAAGAGATTGGGTATTTTAAAACCTTTGTTAACAGATTCCATTTATAAGTCAACTATAGAAAAATTGAAGAAAGCAGGGGCAACACTTATAGAAATTACACCTCCAGAAATTTCTTATGATGGTTTTAGAACGCTATTGAGTGCAGATATGAAAAAAGACTTGCCAGCTTATTTAAAAAATTATGCTAGTAAAAATATTAGTGTAAAAAATGTAACCAATATCATCGACTTTAATTTGACTGATAGTATTTTAAGAGCTCCTTATGGTCAAGCTTTGTTTAAAGGAATTAAAAAGGATACTACTAGTGCTTCAGGATTAAGAGAAATTACACAGAAGTTAAGAACACAAGGAAGATTGTTTTTAGCAAGTCTAGAAGAAGAAAATTTAGATGCTATTTTGTCAATTAATAATTACCATTCAGGTGTTTCTGCAATGGCAAATTACCCCAATTTATCGGTTCCTATGGGATACAAAAAATCAGGAGAACCAATTAGTTTAACCTTTATAGGGAAACCATATTCAGAAGAAAAACTATTAACTATTGGTTATGCTTTTGAGCAGCTGACTAAGGTTAGAGAGCTTCCTAAAAACTATCAATAGTAAAAAAGAGATTGCTTTAAAACATATTAAAACAATCTCTTCTTTAAAAATATTAATCTAAATAACTGTTTGCAGCAGTGTTTCTATCAGAAACGTGAGATTTTAAAGAGCTAATGGCAGTATAAAAAGATGTACTTGAGTTTAAGAATGTATACCCTTCATTTTCTGAAGTAGCATAAGGCTCAACTAAAGCAGCATATTGTGTATATAAAGCATCCATATCACTAACTACAAAATAATTATCTATAGTTTCCTTAACGTAAACGTCATATTTAGCTTTGTAAACTTCATCGGCATACATATAGCCAATAATTGGCCAAGCAGCATTGTTTAATCCAGAAAAATTGAGTGGTAAAGAACCTCCCTGTTTACCATTTTGTAAAGATTCATTATTATCCCAAGGAATCCAAGTTAATTTATTAGTAGCTGGGTTATTGTATATGTAATAATTATGTGTCATTTTTCCGTAAGTATCCCAATTCTGAATTACGGTGTTTACTGCTAAATATTTTAAAAAAACATCTGTATCAAAAATGGTTTCTAAATTGTTTCTCCATTCGGTAGGATTAGTCGTTCTGGTAGCACTATTCATAATATCATAAAGGGCTTTTACATCAGAAAAATCGGCTTCATCTTCGTTTGTTTTTTTCTCATATTCACCTTCATCATAAGTTCCAGAAGCAAAAGTAGCTGCATCACCATCTGGTTTGTACAAGTTCCCTTCATCACTAGAAAATTGAGTTTCAATTACAGTATCATCAACTTCTTCAGTTAGTGTATATAAACCAAAATAAGTTGGCCCGTTTCCATGATCTACAAACACGGTGTAAAAAGCAGTATGAGAAACTGCTAAGCCTGCATTTTTAAAAATATCTGCAGCTACTTTTTCGCGTAACATAGAGTCATCACCATAATTATTTTTTAAGCTAAACTTTTTAAATCCGTAAAAACGTTGGTTATCTATTTGAGGATAAGTATCTTCATATTCATCAAAATCTAACTTAAAAGACATCTTATAAGTTCCGTTTCTCCAAGCGCTTTGTAAACTAGAATTTCCTTTAAAACGTACACCTACACGATACCATTCTTTTCCTTCGTAAAAAACTTCTGCAGGTACAAAAATTGGATTTTCGTCACTAGCTATTAGTCCACCACCTTGACCGCCTCTGCCACCTCCAGAACCAAAATCTCCAAAGTTTGCAGTCATGTCATTCAACATGCTTTGCCATCTTTCTTGTGTAATTACAATATCCAAACGTTTTACTTCTGTATTACTAAATACCTCATTAAAATTAGGTTCAGCATCCTTACTATGTGTAGCAGAGGTCCAATCTATAGGTGTAAAGTTTGTGTCGTTACTAGTTGTGTTATCTCCGTCGTCTACCACTTCAATATCATCGTCAAAAAGATCTTGTTCTTCTTCAATAAGTTCTTTTTCGCTACTACAAGCTATTATTAGCATTGTTCCAAAAAGAAGTAAAAGTGGGGTTATCTGTTGTTGTATTTTGTCAATTGTTTTCATTTTTTCTTGTTTTTTATGGTGTATGTATATTTAAGTCCTATAATTTTTAGTGTTTCTGGAATGTCAACATTTAGTTCTTTTTCAAGTCTGTAGTAGAATTTGAATTTCCCTATTTTTTTTAGTTTAAAATCTGTGCCAAAGGTTAATCTGTATTTACTAAATCCATTAGCACTTCCGTCTGTTCTATAGCGATTAAATATTTCTGCAGAAAAACTTGGGTCTAATGGCCATTTTTTGATTTTATATTTTAGATTGGTTTTAAATCGAAAATTTTGTCTAGCCACATCGTCTTCATCTAAATTGTTTTTATTTTGATATCTAAATCGATAGCCAACATTAAGATTGTTGATTTTGTGTTCGTATTTTAAATCAATTTGATACCTAAAATGGTTTTCATAACCTTGTAATCTTCCTTCGGTATCGTTTTCTCGTATAAATCGTAAACCACCAACTAGTTCAAAGTTTTTTGCAAATTTATAGCCCGTTTCAAACTGCGTAAAATATTCATCAATAAGTGTAAAATCTTCTTTATACCTAAGGTGTTGTTCTAAATCGAACGTTATTTTTTTATTTAATTTATACTTTACGCCAATGGCATTCCAAGATGCTAAACCGTTATCTTCTTGAGCTAAAGTGTTTTGCAAAAAAAGTAACCCAATTAAAATTGTTAATATTTGTATATGTTTTTTTTGCATTGTTACTTTTTGTTAAAATAGAAAATGGTTAAAATGGCAGTATCTTTTAAAAAATCGATATCTCCAATAATTACTTTATTTACCTGTAAACCAGTTCTATCATTTAAATCTTGAATTAGTAAATCGTAATTTTCTGGCTTTATGTTTTCTATGTTTTCATAAACAATTTGCTTGGTTACTTGATGTTTTAAATACCAAATTTTTTCTATTACAGCAATGGATCCAACAATTATAATGTTTGCCATAATAATTTCTGAAAAGCTCATTTTTTTATTGGCCAAAGAGTTGATTACAGACACTCCAATAACTACAAATAGGTAGGTCATTTCTTTTATTGGAATGGCGTCTGTTCTGTACCTAATAATACCAAATATGGCAAAAAGACCCAATGCCATACCAATGTCTAGCTCGTATTTTTTTAAAGTAAAACACAAGAAGAAAACTATAGTACTAATCATATAATACGTAAAAAGGTAGTCTTTTCTTTTTGCAGTTTTGTAATACAAATACCTAATGATAATTGTTAGAAAGAGGGTATTGATAACAAAACGAAATGTCATTTTAAAAAAGTCATCATCAAAAATTGGTATGTCTAAAAACTCCATAGTTATGCGGTTGTTATATTGTTGATTTTTATTAGTTTGGTTTTAAATAAGTTGTATTTAATATTGTTGTAAAGGCTAATCATACCAATGCAATATTTGCTAATACTATATGGGTTTTGCCTTATTGATTTTAAGACTTTTACAATTTTAGAGTTTCTATTAAAGCGTTCTTGTTTTACTTCAATAACAACTAGTTTTTTGTAAGATTTTTTAGTGTTATTTATTTTGTAAGAAAGATTTAAATCTATGGTAACGCGTTCTTTTGTTTGAATATTCACTAAGGTTATTCTATTAAAATTGTTCCATAAACTAGGGTACAATTCGTAGTCTTTTAAGGTAATTTGATTGATATAATCTTTTGATAGTTTAGATAAATTTGTTTCAAAATCTGCTATAGGAATTCTAGATTTATTGGTTTCTCCTCTTCCGTTTTTTTGTTTGATTTCTAAAAAACACAGGTTAGATTCTAAATATTTTCGCAACCTTATTTTAGTTCTATTTTTTTTACCATTATGGTGATCGTTATAAAATTTATTATCAGAAGTATCAAAATACAATGACGCATAACTCATAATTCGATTTTCGTTAATTTCTAGAATTTTATAATCATCTTTTATTTGATTTAAAACAGCTATAAGTTGAGATACACTTACTATAAATTTGGTATCGGTTCTTTTCATTAATGCCACTTCATTCATTTGTTCTAATGAAATTGAAGAAAAAGCATTAATGTTTTGCTCTATTTTTTTTTGAATAGTAAACATAAACTGTAAATAAATATGTTAATTAATTGCTACTTAAGTAGCTTTTCTAAACATATTTTACCAAATTGATAAAATTAGTTTTAATTGATTATAGTTTTAGATGCTATACTTTTACAAAACTTGTGCATTAATTTAAATTTAATTGAATGTTAATTTTAAGTTGTTGATTTTTAAAATGTTATTTGCTAAAAATTATTTGTATTAATTGATGTCTTTTTAAAAATTGAAGTATTAGTTTACAGAACAATCGTTTTAAAACTCCTATTTTTGCAGTCGTTTTCAAATAATAGTGTAAAGATTAGAAAGTTGGTATTATGCGTACAAAATCTATAAAGAAAAACAAGATTAATGTAGTTACTTTAGGATGTTCTAAAAACGTTTACGATAGTGAAGTGTTAATGGGGCAATTAAAAGCAAATGGAAAAGATGTTGTTCATGAAGATGAAAATGACGAAGGAAATATCGTAGTGATTAATACTTGCGGATTTATTGGGAAAGCTAAAGAAGAATCTATTGATACGATTTTGCATTATGCAGAAAGAAAAGAAGCTGGAGAAATTGATAAAGTTTTTGTATCTGGTTGTTTAAGTGAGCGTTACAAACCAGATTTAGAAAAAGAAATTCCTAACGTAGATGAGTATTTTGGCACACACGATTTACCTAATCTATTAAAAGTTTTAGAGGCAGATTATAAGCACGAATTGATTGGAGAACGCTTAACCACTACACCAAAACATTATGCTTATTTAAAAATTGCAGAAGGTTGCGATAGACCTTGCTCTTTTTGTGCAATTTTTTTTATTCGTGGTAAACATAGATCTACTCCAATAGAAAACATTGTTATTGAAGCGGAGAAACTAGCTGCAAATGGTATAAAAGAAATCATGCTAATTGCGCAAGATTTAACCTATTACGGACTAGATATCTATAAAAAACGTGCTTTAGCAGAATTATTAGAAGCTTTGGTAAAAGTAGACGGAATAGAATGGATTCGTTTGCATTATGCATTCCCTTCTGGTTTTCCAATGGATGTTTTAGAAGTGATGAAAAGAGAGCCTAAAGTGTGTAATTACCTAGACATTCCTTTACAACATATCAATACAGAAATTTTAAAGTCGATGAAGCGTGGAACTACCCACGAAAAAACGACTTCTTTAATTAAAAAGTTTCGCGAAGTTGTACCAGAAATGGCAATACGTACCACTTTAATTGTGGGTTATCCTGGAGAAACGGAAGCCCAGTTTCAGGAATTGAAAGATTGGGTAGAAGAGATGCGTTTTGA
>CAYPHE010000093.1:0-9105 GCA_964410075.1 uncultured Polaribacter sp. | reverse complement strand
AACTCAAAAACTTTATATTCTTGGTTGCTTTGTTTTACGATATTTTCGGTTCTTTCTTGATGTGTATCGGTTATAAAAATTTGTCCAAATTCATCGTTGTTTACCAAAGTAACTATTTGTGCAACTCGGGTTTCATCTAACTTGTCAAAAATATCATCTAACAATAAAATTGGTGTAATAGTAGCCTGTTGTTTTATAAACTGAAATTGAGCCAATTTTAGAGCAATTAAATACGATTTTTGCTGCCCTTGAGATCCAAATTTTTTAATTGGATAATTACCTATTTCAAAACTCAAATCGTCTTTATGAATACCTACAGTTGTATATTGTAAAATCTTATCTTTTTCTAAAGCTTTTTTTAATAAATTATCAAACTCAAAATCATGCAATTGACTTTTATAATTTAAATTTACTTGCTCTTTATCTCCAGAGATAATTTGATATTTTTCGTTAAAAATTGGAATAAATTCTTCTAAAAAAGACTTTCTTGCTTTATAAATTCGAGTACCGTACTCGATTAATTGCTCATCATACACTTGTAAATTTACAGCATCAAAAGTGCGGTTAGAAGCAAAATACTTTAACAACGCATTTCTTTGGCTAACTACTTTATTATACGCTAATAAATCTTTTAAATAGGTTTTATTTTGTTGAGAAATAACTCCGTCTATAAATTTTCTTCGTGTTTCACTTCCTTCAGTTACCAAATCTCTGTCTGCTGGCGAAATGATTACCAAAGGCAATTGACCTATGTGCTCAGAAAATTTTTCATAATTTTTACCATTTCTTTTTAATAATTTCTTTTGCCCTTTTTTTAAGCTGCAAACAATTTTTTCGTTTCTATCTTTCAACCAATAATCTCCTTCAACCATAAAAAAAGACTCGCCGTGTTTTATATTTTGTACAGCTACAGCATTAAAATAACTTTTTGCAAAAGACAAATAATAAATGGCATCTAGCACATTGGTTTTTCCCACCCCATTATTGCCCACAAAACAATTTATCTTTTCATGAAAATGAAATGTTTTAGAGCTAATATTTTTAAAATTTACTAACGAAAGTTGCTGTAAATACATCTATTAAAATGACTTTAAAATAGTCTGCAAATTATCGATTTTTTTACGAAAAATCTGTTTTTTAAATCCAATTAAATAAACTATTTTTGTGCGCATTAATTTTTACGACCAAATAAATGGCAACATATAAGAAACGAGGATACAAACCAAAAAATAAAAAAGAAGAACAACAAGTTCAAGAAGCGGATAGCGCAACTGCAGAAGTTTTTAACACGCTAGATGAAACTGCTTCTAAGTCTGAGCAGTGGATAGAAAAAAACAGTAAGCCTTTGTTTACTGCTTTAGTTGCTGTTGTTTTAATCTTTTTAGCGTTTTTAGGTTACAACAAGTATATTGTAGAACCTAACGAGCAAGAAGCTTCTAACGAATTGGCTTTTCC
Source organism: uncultured Polaribacter sp. (assembly GCA_964410075.1). Taxonomy (GTDB): domain Bacteria; phylum Bacteroidota; class Bacteroidia; order Flavobacteriales; family Flavobacteriaceae; genus Polaribacter. The sequence continues at coordinate 7,650 of CAYPHE010000093.1, read as the reverse complement.
AAGAAAATATTTTGATGAAGCTAAAGATGCTACTACTGGTATCGATTCTTTATTAAATTTAGGTTTAGAAGGTGCCGATGGTAATTACGGTTTTATAGATATTGCTGAAAGTTATAGCGGAACAAAAGCAGGGAATTTGGCAAACTATTATGCAGGAGTTTCTTATTTACAAATGAAAAAATACCAAGAAGCAATTGACTATTTAAGTAAATTTGAAAGTAACGATGAAATGTTAGCCCCTGTAGCTTTAGGTGCTATTGGAGATGCTTTTGCAGATATTAACCAACCAGAAGATGCTTTAGAATATTACGAAAAAGCTGCTAATAAAAAAGGAAATGATTTTACAGCTCCTTTATATTTGTATAAAGCTGGTTTAATTGCAATGGAAATTAAAGATTATACAAAGGCAGAGAGCTTATTTTCTAAAATAAAAGCAGATTATCCAAAATCTGACCAAGGTAGAGATATCGAAAAATTTATAAATGCAGCTAAATACGCAGAATAGTTTTTAGTTTTTGGTTGATGGTTTTTAGTTTGAACCAACAACTAAGAACAAAAATCAAACAACTAGATATGGCAACAACCGATTTATCATATTACGATAAAGCAACAATCCCAAGTGCGAAACCTTTTCGATTTGGGATTGTTACTTCTGAGTGGAATCCAGAAATTACAAAAAACCTTCTAAAAGGAGCTATAGAAACTTTATCTGACTGTGGAGCTTTAGAAACAAATATTATTTCTTGGGAAGTACCCGGAAGTTTTGAACTTGTTTATGGTTGTAAAAAAATGGTTCAATCGCAAAATGTAGATGCTGTTATTGCAATTGGAAATGTAATCCAAGGAGAAACCAAACACTTTGATTTTGTTTGTGAAGGCGTTACACAAGGTATTGTAGATTTGAATGTAAAATACAATGTTCCTGTAATTTTTTGTGTGCTAACAGACAACACCAAGCAACAGTCTTTAGAACGTTCTGGTGGTAAACTAGGTAACAAAGGTATAGAATGTGCTGTTGCCGCTGTAAAAATGGCAGCATTAAATGCAATAGATCAACCTAAAGAAAGTATTGGTTTTTAAACCATTTTAAGAATACTTTATATCGGTTATTTCTTCTTTATTCTCAATTAATTTTATAATTTTGATAAGATTGTATATTGGTACAATCTTTGGTCTTTATTGCTGTTATAAAGTAATATCAATTTTCTAATTTATTATGGGATTTTTAAAACGAAACAATAAAAAGTTCGAGTATCAACCACGCTATTATAAAGGCGAAGGCAATCCTTTTAAAATAGAACACAAACTAGACCAGTTTAGAAAAACTGTCGGAAAAAGCAAAGGCATCAAATCAAAATTTAATGATGCTTTTAATGAATTTGACGAAGTTAAAAAAAATGGAATAAACAAAACCATTTTAATAATTGTTGCAATTTTAGTGTTTGTTTTTCTTTACATTATCGATTTCGATTTATCCATCTTTAAAAGTAACGACGTAATTTAATGTCTAATATCATTCAACTTTTACCAGATCATGTTGCCAATCAAATTGCTGCAGGAGAAGTAGTACAACGTCCTGCTTCTGTAGTAAAAGAATTGTTAGAAAATGCCATTGATGCAGGTGCTACAAACATTAAATTGCTTTTAAAAGACGCAGGAAAAACACTTATTCAGGTTATTGATAATGGTAAAGGAATGAATGTTACCGATGCCCGAATGTGTTTTGAGCGTCATGCAACTTCTAAAATTACAAAGGCAGAAGATTTATTTAATTTACACACCAAGGGTTTTCGCGGAGAAGCCTTAGCTTCTATTGCAGCCATTGCTCATGTAGAATTAAAAACAAAAACAGCAAACGAAGAACTAGGTACGTGTATTAAAATTGAGGGTAGCGAAATTGTGGCTCAAGATTTTGTTGCAACTGCAACTGGCACAAGTTTGGCTGTAAAAAACTTGTTTTTTAATATTCCCGCAAGGCGGAATTTCTTAAAATCTACTACTGTAGAAACGCGTCATATTATCGACGAATTTCAACGAGTGGCTTTAGCTCACCCTAATATTGCTTTTTTATTGCATCATAACAATAATGAAGTGTATCATTTACAAGGCGGAAATTTACGTCAACGTATTGTAGGTGTTTTTGGCAATAAGATTAACGAAAAATTAGTTCCTATAAACGAACAAACCGATATTTTAGAAATTGAAGGTTTTATGGGAAAACCTGAATTTGCCAAACGTAAGCGCGGTGAGCAGTTCTTTTTTGTAAACGATCGTTTTATAAAAAGTTCTTATTTAAACCACGCTGTGGTTAGTGGTTTTGATGGTTTATTAGAGCAAGGAGCACATCCCTCCTACTTTTTGTATTTAAAAGTTCCTACCAATACCATCGATATCAACATTCACCCAACAAAAACAGAGGTGAAATTTGATAATGAAAAAGCTTTGTACGCTATGATTAGAGCTACCGTTAAACACAGTTTAGGGCAGTATAATGTAGCTCCTGTTTTAGATTTTAATCGAAATTCAGAACTCGATACTCCTTATCATTTTAATAATAACACAAAACCAAAAACTCCACAAATTACGGTTAACCCAAATTTTAACCCGTTTAAAGAAGAAACTTTTTCACAACCCAATTCATCAAACTATAAAAAAGAAAAAAATACCCAAAGTTGGGAATCTTTGTACAATACGGTTTCTATAGAGCAGGAAAAACCACAAGAAACTTTATTTACAGAAAAGGAAGAAACTAAAACGAACAAAACATTTCAAATTCAAAGAAAATACCTGTTAAGCACCATAAAATCTGGTGTGGTTTTAATCAATCAATCTTTAGCACATCAACGGATATTGTACGAAGATTTTTTAGAAAGTATCACTGTAAAAGAAGCCAATAGCCAACAATTATTGTTTCCTGTAAAAATTTCGTTTTCTTCTAAAGAAATAGAAATGATTTATACAATTAAATCAGAATTGGAAAATGCTGGTTTTTCTTTTGATGAATTTACTAAAGATAGTGTTACTATTAAAGGAATTCCTGTTTCTGTAACCGAAAGTAAAATCACCATAATTTTAGAAGAATTATTGAACGATATTGATTTAGAAGTTCCTGATGCAAGTTTTAGTCATTTTGATGTAATGGCCAAATCTTTTGCAAAAACATTATCTATAAAAACAGGAACAAAATTATCTGAAAAAGAGCAAGAAAATTTAGTTAACAATTTGTTTTCTTGCAAAGAACCTACTATTTCACCTTTTGGTAAGGCAACTTTTAAAACGTTGACTTTACAAGAAATAGATCAACTATTTAATAGCTAATAATGACAAGAATTACAGACGCCATAAAGCACCTAATTATTTTAAATGCAATTGTTTTTATTGCCCCACAATTCTTACAATTAGATTTTTCAAATATTTTAGCACTTCATTTTCCTAAAAATGAACACTTTGGATTTTGGCAATATGTAACTCACATGTTTATGCATGGAGGTTTTTCTCATATTCTATTTAACATGTACGGTTTATGGGCATTTGGTTCTCCTTTAGAACAAATGTGGGGACGAAATAAGTTTTTGTTCTTTTATTTTTCTGCTGGAATTGGAGCTGGATTAATCTATACTTTAGCCAATTACATTCAATTTCAAGGAATTTATGAATTGTTTATAGATGCTGGGTTAAATAGCTATGAGATTATTTCAATTTTGGAATCTGGAAAAACCAATGATAGTAGGGTTGTAAATGCTATTACTCAAAACCAATTTGATAAAGTTATTGGACTTTATAACTCTAAAGCTGTAGGAGCTTCAGGAGCAGTTTATGGGGTTTTAGTAGCATTTGGAATGTACTTTAAAGATGCCAAATTAATGATGATATTTTTTCCAGTACCAATAGCGGCTAAATATTTTATTCCTGTTTTAATTGGTATAGATATCTTTTTTGGAGTAACCAATCATTCTATAGGTAATATTGCTCATTTTGCACATATTGGAGGTGCTTTAATCGGATTTTTAATAGCATTTTATTGGAAAAAAAATCATTTTAAACAGTATTAACATGGGAGTTATAGATGATTTAAAATATCGTTTTAATACAGGAACAATTGTTCAGAAATTAATTTACATAAATATTACTGTTTTTATTATTTCTTTATTATTAAGTATAACTACTGGTTTATATAATAATCAACTTAGCTTTATAGATAAATGGTTTGCTTTAGATGATAATTATAATGAAGTTATTTTTAAACCTTGGACAATATTAACGTACGGTTTTCTACATGCAGATTTTCTTCATATTCTATTTAATATGATTGCTTTGTATTTTATTGGAGAACTGTTTGTACAATATTTTACACAAAAGCAACTGCTCAATTTTTATCTATTAGGAACATTTTTTGGTGGTTTAATCTACTTAATTTCTCAAAACTATTTTCCGCTTTTTGCAGATAGAAATACTTATTTAGTTGGAGCCTCAGCAGGAGTATCTGCTATATTTATTGGTCTTGCTACCTACATGCCCAACTTTTCAATAAATATTCGTTTTATAGGCTTTGTTAAGTTAAAATACCTAGCTTTTATTTGGATTGGTTTTGATTTATTTGGATTAATTGGAGCTAACGCTGGTGGTGCTTTTTCTCATTTGGGTGGTGCTTTATTCGGCTTTTTATATGTAAATCAAGCTAGTAATAAAGGAGTTTCTATCTGGGATAATTTTTTATCTCTATTTAAACGAAAACAAAAACCGTTACAAACCGTTTACAAATCAAAAACAAGAAAAAATACTGCTAATAAACATAGTGGAGACACCCAACAAAAAGTAGATGCTATTTTAGATAAAATTAGTAAATCTGGTTACGATGCACTAACTAAAGCAGAAAAAGAGTTTTTATTTAAACAAGGAAAAAAGTAATATGAAAAAGTTGTCTTTTTTAGATAAACTCTTCTACCTAATAAACTCCATATTGGCAGTTTTATTACTTCTATCTTATTTATTGGTTTACATTTCTCCAGAAACATTACCTGTGTTAGCGGTAATTAGCTTATTTGTTCCTGCACTAATTATTATAAATATTTTATTTGTTATTTTCTGGACTATTAAGTTAAAAAAGCAAGTACTCCTTTCTTTATCTATATTAATTGTTGGCCATTTTATAAGCACTCCTTTTTATAAATTATCCGATAAAAACTCTGCTTTTACTAACGATTTAAAAGTGATGAGTTTTAATATAAAACTACATGGTTTAATAAATGGCAAAGAAGAAAACTATAAAAGTGGTTATGATTTTATTAAAGAACAAAAACCAGATGTATTGGTTTTACAAGAAAACTATATAAATAATAGAAATTACTTTTCATTTCCTTATAAATATAACAATCATAAAAGAGAGAATAGCATTTTTGGTATGACAATTTACTCTAATTTTCCTATCATAAACAAAGGTTCTTTAAATATAAAAAGTAAAGGCAATAATATTATTTTTGCTGATATTGTTAAAAATAAAGATACTATTCGTATTTATAATATTCATCTAGAATCGCTAAGAATTCAACCAAATAAAGAAAATTTTGGAGAGAAAAGTTCTGAAAAATTACTACAACGAGTAGAAAGTGCATTTAAAAAACAAGCTACTCAGGTTGAAATTTTTTTAGCACATCAAAAAAAATGGAAAGGCAAAACAATTGTTGCGGGAGATTTTAATAATACTGCTTATTCTTGGGCTTACAAACAAATTTCAAACAATAAAAAAGATGCATTTATAGAGGCTGGTAAAGGTTTTGGAAAAAGTTACGATTATTGGTTTCCTATGCGGATTGACTTTATTTTAACAGATAATACAGCTTCTATTCAAAAATTTGAATCATTTAACCAAGTTATTTATTCAGACCACTTCCCTATTTTAGCAAGAATAAAATGGTAATTGCTATATTTAGCCATTCATAAAAAATAAACATGAATCATTATAACGTAGCCATAATTGGAAGCGGACCTTCTGGAGCAGCAACCGCTTTTTACTTAGGTAAAAACGGAATTTCAACTGTAATTATAGAAAAAGAAATCTTACCACGTTATAAAACTTGCGGTGGTGGTTTTGTGAATCGTGGTAAAAAATTATTACCGTTTACTATTGAAGAAGTTACAGAAAGAGATTTTTATGAAGTAGATACCTATTTTAACAACAATTATCATTATCAATCTAAAAAAGAAAGTGCAATCATTACTATGATTATGAGAGATACTTTTGATAATTTAATTGTTAATAAAGCTGAGGAAAATGGAGTAACGCTATTACAAAACAATACCCTAAAAAGCATTGAATACGCAGAAGAAAAATCTATTTTAACTACAGATAAACAAAAACTTACTGCTGATTTTATTATTGCTGCAGATGGTGTGTTGAGTCCTACAGCAAAAATGGCAGGTTGGAAAACTGACACCAGAAAATTAATACCTGCTTTAGAATACGAAGTAAAAGTTCCTGAAGCAGTATTTAAAAAATTAGCTAAAAAAGTACGTTTCGACATAGATGCTGTTCCGTATGGTTATGGATGGTGTTTTCCTAAAAAAAATCATTTGTCATTAGGAGTTTTAACTACTAAAAAAAGAAAGATCAATTTAAAAGAATACTACAAAACTTACTTAAAAACATTAGGTATTGATGAAATTTTAGAGGAAAAAGCTTACGGTTTTCAAATTCCTGTTGCTCCAAGAACAGATGGGTTTGTTAAAAATAATGTGTTTTTAGTAGGAGACGCTGCTGGCTTTGCAGATCCTATTACTGCTGAGGGAATTTCCAATTCTTTATTAAGTGGTCGCTATGCAGCAGAAGCCATTATAGAAAGTAAACTAAATTTAGAACAAGCCACCAACTTATATCTTAATAAGCTAGATATTAAATTGTTATATGAATTAAAATCTGGTGCAATGTTGGCTAAATATTTTTATAATAATAATCCTGTTAGAAATTATATTTTAAAAAAACACGGTCAAAAATTTAGCGATTTAATGGTTGATGTGTTGCATGGAGATAGAGATTTTCCTAAAGACATTCAACAAAAATTAAAAGCAAAGATTAAAGAAGCTATTTTTTAAAATTGAAATAAAAATTTTAATTTTTTCAAAAACCAATTAATTGTACTTTTGCACTTGATAAATGTACAGGCATGATTGCAGATAAAAAAGTTGCTTTTTACACCTTAGGTTGCAAACTAAATTTTTCAGAAACATCTACTATTGCTCGAAATTTCGTTAACGAAGGTTTTGATCGCGTTGATTTTTCTGAAAAAGCAGATGTTTATGTAATTAATACATGTTCTGTTACAGATAATGCTGATAAACGTTTTAAAACAATTGTAAAGTCTGCCTTAAAACAAAATGAAAACGCATTTGTTATTGGAGTAGGTTGTTATGCACAATTGAAGCCAGAAGAATTAGCTGCTGTAGATGGAGTTGATTTGGTTTTAGGTGCTACCGAAAAATTTAACGTTACTAGCTATATTAACGATTTAACTAAAAATAATGTTGGCGAAGTACATTCTTGTGAAATTGCTGATGCCGATTTTTATGTAGGTTCATACTCTATAGGAGACAGAACTCGTGCTTTTTTAAAAGTGCAAGACGGTTGCGATTACAAATGCACTTACTGTACCATTC
>CAYPHE010000092.1:7341-9148 GCA_964410075.1 uncultured Polaribacter sp. | reverse complement strand
ATTCCAACCTTGTGCTTTTAGTTCAATTTCTTGATTGGCTCTTGTAATTAGCTGCAAACCTTGGTTTTCTTCTGTAATATGACCAATAATAGAAAAGTTAGGGTTGCCTTTTATTTTATCAAAATCAGCAATAGGAACAGTAAATAATAATTCATAATCTTCACCTCCACTTAAAGCAACCATGGTAGAATCTATATCAAATTCTTCACAAGCAGAAATTACTTGAGGGTCTAAAGGCAACTTGTTTTCATAAATTTTACAACCTGTTTTACTCTGTGTACAAATGTGAAATAATTCTGAAGACAACCCATCAGAAATATCTATCATACTCGTTGGCCTTACTTCCAGTTCTTTTAGTAAATCAACTACATCCTTTCTAGCTTCGGGCTTTAATTGACGCTCAATTAAATAGGTGTACGCATCTAAATCTGGCTGATTTTGAGGATTCACTTTAAATACTTCTTTCTCTCTTTCTAAAACTTGCAATCCTAAATATGCAGCACCCAAATCACCAGAAACAACAACCAAATCTGTAGGTTTTGCAGTATCTCTATAAACAACCTCTTCTTTTTTAGCCTTACCAATTGCAGTAACAGAAATTAAAATTCCTTTGTTAGAAGAAGTCGTATCTCCACCAATTAAATCAATATTATACGTGTTACAGGCTAATTGAATTCCTGCATATAATTCTTCAATAGCTTCTAAAGAAAAACGATTAGAAACAGCAATAGAAACCGTTATTTGTTCTGCAATTCCATTCATTGCATAAATATCAGACAAGTTTACCATTACCGCCTTATACCCCAAATGCTTTAAAGGCATATAACTCAAATCAAAATGAACGCCTTCAATTAACAAATCTGTGGTAACCAATGTTTGTTTTTCAGAGGCATCTAAAACAGCACTATCATCACCAATTGCTTTTACTGTTGATGAGTGATTTACCTTAAAATACTGAGTAATGTGTTTTATTAAACCAAACTCTCCTAACGCTGCTAACGAAGTTCTTTGCGAATCTTTATTTTCTAACATGCCACAAAGATAATCACAATATTAAACAACACAGAAACACTTTAACAAACATATTGCGTAACTTCTTGTAATAAATTTTATTTTTGGTAGATATAATATACTACAACTAAGTTATTCCGTTATGTAATAAGTTACTTAGCAGTCTTAATATTGTATTTTGAATTTTAAAAATTATGTTTAAAAAGAGCTTACTATTATTAGTTTTAGTTGCTTTCAGTTGTTCTAAAACAGATGTTTTTGACGAAGGCAAACAAATTATAATTAGTCCCGTAGCAAAATGCGAAAACGGTTTTGCAGGCGAATATCCTTGTAAAGATTACGACTTACTAGCACATTTTTCTTTAGAAGAATTAGGAGTAGCAAATGGATCTGGAAACGATTGTTGGGGTTGGACAGACCCAGAAACAGATAAGGAATATGCTTTAATGGGAACTAGTGAAGGAGTGGTTTTTATAGATATTACAAATCCTCAAGAGTCTGTAATTTTAGGAACTTTAAAAACAAAAACGGAAAATAGTATTTGGCGAGATGTAAAAGTATTTGGTTCTACAGCTTATATTGTTAGTGAAGCAGCAGACCATGGCATGCAAGTTTTTAGCTTAAATAAATTAACCAATGTTACAAATCCACCTGTTGAATTTTCTGTAGATGGAGAATACAATTCTTTCGGAAATGCTCATAATATTGTAATAAATGAAGACTCTGGTTTTGCTTATGCCGTTGGAACAAAAACATTTAATGGAGGTCCTCATTTTATAGATATAAATCAACCTTT
>CAYPHE010000092.1:4904-7241 GCA_964410075.1 uncultured Polaribacter sp. | reverse complement strand
TTATTTTATTTAGCAAATTATACGGCTGGAGTTAGAATTATAGATATTGCTGATATTGAAAATAAAAATATTTCAGAAATTGGTTTTTTCGATACTTTTCCAGCAAATAACAATACTGCTTTTGATGGAGTTTGGAGCGTTTATCCTTATTTTAAAAGTGGTAATATTATTGTAAGCGATTCCAATAATGGATTTTTCCTAATCCGAAAAAGCAACACCTAATGCTAATTAAATGAAGGGTTTTTGGTGTTTTTCTAGCTTATTATTTCTATTTACCTGCTGCTCTAAAGACGCATCTAATAGCATAGAAGAACAAACTATTACTATTATTCCTAACATTACTTTTGCAAAAACTTTTGGCGGAAGTAACAACGATGTTGCTAATGCAATTGTAAAAACCAATAACAATGGTTATGCTGTTTTAGGATATACACAAAGTAGCAATGGAGATATTTCTTCTAAAAACACAGAAGATTTCGATGTTTTTTTATTACAATTTAACGAAAACGATGAGCTTGTTTTTACGAACACTTTTGGTGGTTTAGAGGACGATAGAGGAAATTCTATTATACAAACCAACGATAATGGCTTTGCTATTTTAGGATATAGTTCTAGTAAAAATGAAACAATTTCTAATAATGGTTCTAGAGATTTTTGGATAATTAAAACCAATGAAAATGGAAATTTAATTTGGCAAAAAAACTTTGGTTTTGCTGGTAATGATAGTGGTGTTTCCATTATTCAAACTAGTGATAATGGTTTTTTACTTACAGGAATTATAGACGTAACAGCTTCCGAAGGCCAAGGAAATTCTAAAAAAAGAATTTCAAAAAAACATGCTGGTGGCGATTTTTGGGTGATTAAACTAGCCAATAATGGCGATTTTGAGTGGAGTAAATTTTACGGAGGTTCTTTTACAGACACACCTTTTGATGTTGTTGAAACACAAAACAACGGTTTTATAATTGTAGGTTCATCAGATAGTAAAGATGTTGATATTAGTAATAATTTAGGTTCTTACGATTTTTGGGTTATACACATTTCCGCCAAAGGCGAATTAATTTGGGAAAAGAATTTTGGGGGAACCGAAATAGATGAGGCTTATGGAATTGCAAAAACTGCAGATAATAATTTTGTAATTGTTGGAGACACCAGAAGTTCAAATAAAAATGTATCCACAAATAATGGAGGAGCTGACGTCTGGTTAGTAAAAATTGATATTAACGGAAATTTACTTTGGGAAAAAACAATTGGTTCAAGCGGATTTGACGCATCTCGTTCTATACAATTAACCGCAGACAACGGTTTTTTAATTAGTGGAAGCTCTAGAAGTTCAGATAATAATTTTATCAACCAAGGGCAAAACGATGCGCTTTTGATTAAAGTAGATGAAAAAGGAGCGCTTTTGTGGCAAAAAACAATTGGAGGTTCAAAAGTAGACTTACTGTATGATGCCATTCAAATAGATGAAAATAGCTATATAGGAGTTGGAGAAAGCAATAGTAGCGACAAAGATATTGTAACAAACAAAGGTTTTTCTGACCTTTTAATTGTAAAAATTACCGAATGAAAAAAAGTATACTTTTAATACTAATTTGTTTTTCTCTTTGCAACTGTAAAGACGAAAAAGAGTGTTGTGTATTTCCTGAATCAGCGGAAGTTACGTTAAAATTCAACCATAACTGGGATGGAATTCCAATTTCTAGTAACGACTTTAATGAATTGAAATTTACAAACGAAAACGGAGAAACGCTAAGTATAACAAGGTTGCGTTACGTGATTTCAAATGTTACGGTAACTAAAAATGCTTCATCCTCTAGAGATGGTAGTTCTTATTCTTTTAATGAATATAATTTAGTGGATTTAACTAACAATACAAATTTATCCTTTACACTTTCAGAACCTGTTGTAAAAGACAACTACTCTAGCATTTCTTTTACTTTTGGTTTTACCGATAGTGAAAATAAAAGTGGTGTTTATCAAGACTTAAATGTAGCCAACTTTAATGTTCCTGCAATGTTAGGTGGTGGCTACCATTACATGCAATTCGATGGAAAATACCTAGACATTAATAACGAAGAAGCTCCTTTTAATTATCATGCAATTCGTGCAGTTGATAGATCCGACCCTAACAATCTAAAATTTGAAGACACTTCATTTACTGTTAATTTAGATAACATTTCTATTGAAGGAAATACGACAATCAACATCAATGTAAATTTAGCAGAATGGTTTAAAAATCCCAATACATGGAATTTAAACGAATTAAATACCGTTTTAATGCCAAATTTTGAAGCTCAAAAGTTGATAAGTGCTAATGGAAAATCTGTTTTTTCT
>CAYPHE010000092.1:3358-4804 GCA_964410075.1 uncultured Polaribacter sp. | reverse complement strand
TATTTCTTCTGATAAATTGCACATCAAAAGAAGAAGAAATTTACACACCTATTCCCTATGAATTAGAAATTCCTCAATTATTCCAAGAAAAATTAATTGCTCCATTAATTCCCGCAAATAACCCTTTAACAGAAGAAGGAGTTGCTTTGGGTAAAAAATTGTTTTTCGATACCCTTTTATCTGGAGATGAAACGCAATCTTGCGCATCTTGCCATAATGTTGCAAATGCATTTTCAGATGAACGTCAATTTAGTATTGGAATAGACAACAAACCTGGTAAAAGAAATGCAATGCCATTATTTAATTTAGCATGGAATTTTGACGAACGTTTTAATTGGGATGGGAGCCAAATTACTCTAGAAGAACAGGTTTTTGAACCTGTTAGAAACGAGATAGAGTTGCATGGAAATTGGACATTAATTGAAAAAAAATTACAAAATCATGCAACATATCCAGATTTATTTTTACAAGCTTTTGGAACATCAACAATAGATTCTGTTTTAGTTGCTAAAGCCATTGCGCAATTTGAAAGAACATTAATTTCTGGCAACTCAAAATTCGATAAATATCTTTTAGGGCAAGCCGACTTAACCGAGTCAGAAGCTAATGGATTTCTTATCTTTTCAGAAGAAGCCAAAGGCGATTGTTTTCATTGCCATGGAAGCGAAAATAATCCACTTTGGACAGATAATCAATTCCATAACAATGGTTTAGATAAAGAACTTTTAGACCTAGGTTTAGGAAAAATCACGGGAGACCCTAATGATAACGGAAAATTTAAAACACCATCCTTACGAAATTTAAAATTTACAGCACCTTACATGCACGATGGTCGTTTTACTTCTTTAGAAGAGGTAATTAATCATTATTCAGAGGGTTTGCAAAACTCGCCAACCATAGATCCTTTAATGAAAAATGTTGCTAAAGGCGGTGTACAACTTACAGAAAAAGAAAAAGCCGACTTAAAAGTTTTTTTACTTACCCTATCTGATGATGAGTTTACTCAAAATCTTACATTAGAATAATCAGAAAAAACAATAGTAACATTATACTTCTTAATACAATACAGATGGTTTTGTTTAATCCTTGTCGTATATTTGCAGACAATTTAGATTTAATCTGTTTAAAATAATGATAAAAGTTTCAGATTCAGCAAAGAAGAAAGTTATTCAACTAATGACTGAAGACGGTTTTGATGCTACAAAAGACTATGTAAGAGTTGGCGTAAAAAGTGGAGGTTGTTCTGGTTTATCTTACGACTTAACATTTGATAACAACCAACAAGAAAACGATAAGGTTTTTGAAGAAAACAACGTGCGTATAATCGTAGATAAAAAGAGTTTTTTGTATTTGGTTGGTACAACTTTAGAATATTCTGGGGGACTAAATGGAAAAGGTTTTGTATTTAATAACCCAAATGCCAATAGAACTTGTGGGTGTGGAGAA
>CAYPHE010000092.1:0-3258 GCA_964410075.1 uncultured Polaribacter sp. | reverse complement strand
AAAAGGTTTTGTATTTAATAACCCAAATGCCAATAGAACTTGTGGGTGTGGAGAAAGTTTTTCACTTTAATTATTCAAAAATTTAATAATTGAAAGATTGAAAAACTAAAGATGAAAAAATTCGAAGACTTAGAAGTTTATCAAAAAGCATTCGAATTTTCAATTAAAATTTATAAAATTACAAGTTCTAAAACGTTTGATTATAATATTAAAAACCAAATTCAAAGAGCGGTATTATCTATACCCTTAAATATAGCTGAAGGTTTTGAATTACAATCAAATAAACAGTTTATAAAATTCTTGTACATAAGCAAAGGTTCTTGCGGAGAAGTAAGAAGTTTATTAAGAATTTGCAGCCGTTTAGAATATATAAAAAGTGAAAGTACAGAAGAGTTGATAGTTGAATGTGAGAATATCTCCAAACAATTATCAAAATTCATTAACTATTTAAAAAGAAGTGAGATTTATTAAAAATTATTGAAAAATTATTCATTGAAAGATTTAATTTTCAATCCTTTAATTTTTTAATTCTTTAATCTTTTAATAATTATGAGTAAATATACAGAAGAGCAGTTAGAAGAAGAGTTAAAAACTCAAGAATATAAGTATGGTTTTTATACAGATATAGAAAGTGAAACATTTGCAAAAGGATTAAATGAAGATGTAGTTCGAGCAATTTCTAAGAAGAAAAATGAACCAGAATGGATGACGGAATGGCGTTTGGAAGCTTTTCGTATTTGGGAACAAATGGAAGAACCAGAATGGGCAAATGTTCATTACGAGAAACCTAAATTTCAAGATATTGCCTATTATTCTGCACCAAAGAAAAAACCGAAACTAAATTCTTTAGACGAAGTTGATCCAGATTTATTGGAAACTTTTAAGAAGTTGGGTATCTCTATTGACGAACAAAAGAAACTAGCCAATGTTGCTGTAGACATTGTTATGGATTCCGTTTCAGTAGCTACTACTTTCAAAAAAACATTAGGAGAAAAAGGCATTATTTTTATGCCTATTTCAGAGGCAATTCAAGAACACCCAGAATTGGTGCGTAAATATATTGGTTCTGTAGTACCTACTTCAGATAATTTCTACGCCGCTTTAAATTCGGCAGTATTTTCCGATGGAAGTTTCTGTTATATTCCTAAAGGAGTAAAATGTCCAATGGAACTCTCTACTTATTTTAGAATCAACGAAGGTGGAACTGGTCAGTTTGAAAGAACGTTAGTAGTTGCAGACAAAGGTAGTTATGTTTCTTATCTAGAAGGATGTACTGCTCCACAACGTGATGAAAATCAATTGCATGCCGCTGTTGTAGAATTGGTGGCTATGGACGATGCAGAAATAAAATATTCTACTGTACAAAACTGGTTTCCAGGAGGAAAAGATGGAAAAGGTGGTGTTTTTAATTTTGTAACCAAAAGAGGTTTATGCGAAAACAATGCAAAAATTTCTTGGACTCAGGTAGAAACAGGCTCTGCTGTAACTTGGAAATATCCTTCTTGTATTTTAAAAGGAAACAATTCTGTTGGTGAATTTTATTCAATTGCAGTAACCAATAATTACCAGCAAGCAGATACAGGAACTAAAATGATTCATTTAGGAAAAAACACAAAATCAACTATTATTTCTAAAGGAATTTCTGCAGGAAAATCGCAAAATAGTTATCGTGGTTTGGTTCAAATTAATTCTAGAGCCGAAAATGCACGTAACTTTTCGCAATGTGATTCACTATTAATGGGTAACGAGTGCGGAGCACATACGTTTCCTTATATAGAAGCAAAAAATAAATCGGCACAAATAGAACACGAAGCAACTACAAGTAAAATTGGAGAAGACCAACTGTTTTATTGTAACCAAAGAGGTATCGATACAGAAAAAGCAATTGCATTAATTGTAAATGGTTTTAGTAAAGAAGTATTAAATAAACTTCCTATGGAATTTGCTGTAGAAGCACAAAAATTACTTGAAATTTCATTAGAAGGATCAGTAGGATAAAGTGTTTTTAGTCTAAAGTTGAACGCCTAAAGACTAAAGATTACTTTGTTAAAGAAAAAGAAATGGAAAGATTTAAATCATTTGAAAACCTTGATGGTTGGAAAAAGGCTAGAGAATTTAATAAGTTAATTTATATAACTACAAATTCTGAAAGTTTTAATAAAGATTTTGATTTAAAAAGACAAATTAGAAGAGCTTCAGTTTCTATTAGTTCTAATATAGCTGAAGGTTTTGAAAGAAATACAGATAAAGAATTTATACATTTTCTTTATATAGCTAAAGCATCTGCAGGAGAAGTTAGATCTCAGTTATATTTAGGTTATGATTTAAATTATCTGAATACAGAAAATTTTAATGATTTGAAATTTAAAATTGTTGAAGTTTCTAAATTAATAAGTGGATTAATAAAATATTTAAAAAAACAGATTTAGACTTTTATCAAGTTTTTTAGTCTTTCTTTAGACTTTGAACTTTAGTCTTTAAACCAATTCAAAATGTTAAAAATAGAAAATTTACACGCTAATATAGAAGGAAAAGAAATCCTTAAAGGATTAAATATTGAAGTAAATCCTGGTGAAGTTCATGCAATTATGGGACCAAATGGTGCTGGAAAAAGTACCTTAGCTTCTGTTATTGCTGGTAAAGAAGAGTATGAAGTTTCTGAAGGAACTATAGAACTAAACGGAGAAGATATTAGCGAATTAGCTCCTGAAGAAAGAGCACATGCTGGTGTATTTTTATCATTTCAATACCCTGTAGAAATTCCTGGAGTTTCTGTTACCAACTTTATTAAAACAGCGATAAACGAAACTAGAAAAGCAAAAGGTTTAGAAGATATGCCTGCAAAAGAAATGCTTTCTAAAATTCGTGAAAAATCAGAATTGTTAGAAATAGACCGTAAATTTTTAGGTCGTTCTTTAAATGAAGGGTTTTCTGGAGGAGAGAAAAAACGTAACGAAATTTTTCAAATGGCAATGTTAGAGCCAAAATTAGCTATTCTTGATGAAACTGATTCTGGTTTAGATATTGATGCATTACGTATTGTTGCCAATGGGGTAAACAAATTAAAATCTAGTGATAACGCAGTAATTGTAATTACGCACTACCAACGTTTGTTAGATTATATCGTTCCAGATTTTGTACACGTTTTACACGATGGAAAAATTGTAAAAACTGGTGATGCTTCTTTAGCTTTAGAATTAGAGGCAAAAGGTTACGATTGGATTAAACAAGAATTGGTTTAATTAGTTTATTAAGTTG
>CAYPHE010000091.1:3161-9178 GCA_964410075.1 uncultured Polaribacter sp. | reverse complement strand
TTTTTGCTTTTCCTTTAGAAGTTTCGGAAGCGGCATCTAATAGTCTGTGTGTTGGTAAAATTAAATGTGCTTTTCTAGAAATTAATAATTTAGAAGTATAATCTATTTGATGCTCGTCTAAATTTTCTAATTCTTTTTTAAAGATTACAGGATCTATAACAACACCGTTACCCACAACGTTTAACGCTGTTTTATGAAAAATTCCTGAAGGAATAGTATGTAAAACGTGTTTTTTTCCATCAAAAATTAATGTGTGTCCTGCGTTTGGACCTCCTTGAAAACGTGCGATAATATCGTAGTTTTTTGTTAAAACGTCTACAATTTTTCCTTTTCCTTCATCGCCCCATTGCAATCCAAGTAATAAATCTACAGCCATTGGTTGTTTGTTAGTTTTTCCCCGATAGGGAATTTATAGTTGAGTGAAATTTGTTTAAAGATTATTCTTTTTTTGTTCCGTAAAAGTAAAGTGAGTGATTTTGAATGTCGATGTTAAAAACATCTTCAATCGTTTTTTTAATAATTTGAATTCTTGGGTCACAAAATTCTTTTACTTCCCCAGTATCGGTAAAAATTACATGATCGTGATTTTTATCGAAATAACTTTTTTCGTAACGTGCCATAGATTGTCCGTCAAACTGATGTTTTCTTACCAAACCACAGTCTAATAACAAATCTATTGTATTATAAAGCGTTGCTCTACTTACACGATAATTTTTATTCTTCATTTTGATGTACAAAGACTCAATATCAAAATGTTCTTCTGCATCATAAATTTCCTGAAGAATAGCATAACGTTCTGGCGTTTTTCTGTGCTTATTATCCTCTAGATAACTAGTAAACACTTTTTTAACGACCTCTTGATTTTCAGCAGAATTACTCATTGCTTTTAATTTTTACGAAACAACAAATTTACGCTTATTTATTAAAAAAAATAATATTTAGAAAAATTGTATTCACAAACTATTAACACGTTCTACTTTTTTAATACCATCTACTTTTTGAATGCTCTTAATTAACCTATTTAACTGATTGCTATTCTTTACAGTAATGGCCAATTTACCATCAAAAACACCTTCATCTCCCTTAATATTAATGCTATTAATAAAAACTCCCATGTTGGTAGAAATAATTCTAGTTACTTCATTTACAATACCTTTAGTGTCTACACCACTTAAATTTAAAAATACTTTAAAATCATATTTGGTAGAATCAATCCACTTGGCTTTCATAATTCTGTAAGCGTAGTTAGATTGTAATGAGATTGCGTTAGGACAATTATTTTTATGCACTTTTATACCATCGTTAATGGTTAAAAAACCAAAAACAGGATCGCCAGGTATGGCATTACAGCATTTAGATAGTTTGTATTCTAACTTTTCTTCTTCTTTACCGAAAACTAAAGAGTCGTATTTGGCAGTAACTTCATTAGTTTCTGCAGTTTGTTTTTTAGCGTTTTGTGCATCGCTACCTTTACCTAATTTGTTTTTAAAGAAATTTAAAATGGTACTGTTTCGTTGCGAGACAAATGCTTTTAACCTAGTATTGTCTATGGCTCCATTTCCTATTCTATAAAAAAGGTCGAAACTTGTTCGTAGTTTAAAAAAGTTAACCAGCTGATTAACTGTTTTTTCGTTGAAAGGAATTTTTAAATGACGAAGTTTTCGTTTTAAAATAGCCTTACCTTCTTCTGCAATTTTCTTTTCTTCTTCTTTTAATGCAGATTTTATTTTAGTTTTTGCTCTAGCAGTAATTACAAAATCTAACCAACGAGAATTAGGTTTGTTGGCTTCGCTGGTAATTACTTCTATTTGATCTCCACTTTTTAAAACATGACTTAAAGGAACTAGTTTACCATTTACTTTTGCTCCTCTACATTTTAAACCAACATCTGTATGTATCGAAAAAGCAAAATCTAATGCAGAAGCATCTTTTGGTAGAGATTTTAATTCACCCTTTGGGGTAAAAACATAAATTTCTTTAGCATAAAGATTAAGTTTAAAATTTTCAACAAAATCTACGGCATTTAAAGATTGACTTTCTAAAGTCTCTTTTAATTTGTTTAACCAACCTTCTAAACCAGCTTCTTCGTTATCTTCTTCTTGTTTGTACTTAAAGTGTGCAGCATAACCTTTTTCTGCAATTTCGTTCATTCTTTCAGAACGAATTTGTACTTCTACCCATTTAGACCCAGGACCAATAACTGTTATATGTAATGCTTCATAACCAGTACTTTTTGGTTGAGAAATCCAGTCTCTTAATCTTGCTGGGTTTGGGCTAAAATAGCTGGTTAAAATGGTATATATCTTCCAAGCTTCAAACTTATCGTCCTCTTTATTTTGTGGTTTGTAAATAATTCGAATTGCATATTTATCGTAGACTTCATCAAAAGTTACGTTTTGACGAATCATCTTTTTTCGAATAGAATAGACCGATTTAAATCGCCCTTTAATTTCGCAATCGATACTTTCCTTTTTTAATTGATTCTGTAAAGTATCGGAAAACGTTTTTAAATACTCTTGTTGCTCTTCTTTACTTTCTTTTATTTTACCTAAAATTCCGTTGTAAGCTTCTGGTTCTGTATATTTTAATCCTAAATCTTCTAACTCGGTCTTTATATTGTACAACCCTAGCCTATGTGCTAACGGAGCATAAATGTAAAGTGTTTCCGAAGCAATTTTAAGCTGTTTATGCGGTGGCATTGCATCCATGGTTTGCATATTGTGCAAACGGTCTGCAATTTTTATCAAAATTACTCTTACATCGTCGTGTAAGGTAAGTAGCATTTTTCTAAAATTTTCTGCTTGTATAGAAGCGTCTTGTTCTTTGTTTAAACGAGAAATTTTGGTTAATCCGTTTACAATCTTTGCAATTGTTTCGCCAAACAAACGCTCCATATCTTCTATGGTGTACTCTGTATCTTCTACAACATCGTGCAATAACGCAGAAGCAATTGAAATAGCGTCTAGACCAATTTCGTAAGCCACAATTTTAGCCACGGCAATTGGATGATAAATATAAGGTTCGCCTGTTTTTCTGCGTTGAGTAGAATGTGCATCTACGGCAATATCAAAAGCTTTACGAATTAACTCTTTATCTTCTTTAGATAAAACCTCGTAAGTACCTTTTAGCAAATCTTTATATCGGTTTGCTATTTCTTTATTTTCTTCTTCTACTGTTACTGTGTATGCCATAAATTAATGAAAGCAAAAATATATTTTTTGTTTAATGGAAAATTAGCGAAATCAACAGTAAAAAACAAGTTTTATGCTTCTAAATTTTTTATTCTTTCCAACAAAGTTGGATGAGAATAATGCACAAATACATATGATGGGTGAGGGGTTAAATTACTTAAACTATTTTTAGATAGTTTTTTTAAAGAAGTAATTAATGGTTTACCCGAAAAGGTTTCTTTGGCATAATTGTCAGCTTGATATTCAAATTTTCTAGAAACGTAATTCATAAACAAACCTGTTATTTCTGAGATAGGAGAATATAAAATTCCGAATGCAATTAAGCCAATATGAAAACTAGGTGTCGTAACTCCTAATGCTTCTGATAATAGAGGAGAATTGATAAATAATGATAATAAAAATAACATTAAACCTGTTAAAGCAATTGATGAAAACAGATTAAAAATAATATGTTTTCTTTTGTAATGGCCAACTTCGTGAGCTAAAACAGCTACAATTTCATCTTCTTCTAAATCGTTTATTAACGTATCATATAAAGTAATTCTTTTTTGAGAACCAAAACCAGAAAAGTAGGCATTTGCTTTAGAGGAGCGTTTAGAGCCATCAATAACAAAAATATTATTTAGTGTAAAACCAACCTTTTTGGCATAACTTTCTATAGCCGTTTTTAAATTTCCATCTTCTAGAGGTTTTTGTTTGTTGAATAAAGGAACAATTAATTTTGAATAAAACATATTGGTAAAAACAGCAAAAGCTGCAACTAAAATCCAAGCATAAATCCAGAAATTTTCTCCTGTTAATTGATAAAACCAAATAATTAAAGATAAAATTACACCTCCTAAAATAGCAGTTAGCAACAAACCTTTTATCTTATCTAACCAAAAAATCTTTTTTGTAGATTTATTAAAACCGTATTTTTCTTCAATTACAAATGTGCTGTAATAGGAGAGTGGTAGCGATACAATTTCTGAAGCCAACATTATAATTCCAAAGAAAAACAAAGCCACTAAAATAGGATGATTGGTATAGTTTCTAGTGAATTCATCCAAATAATAAAAACCATTTCCGAAGAAAAAAATTAACGTTAAACCTGTTGTAAGTAATCCACTAACAGTAGAAAATTTAGCACGCTCTTTTTTATAAGCTTGAGATTTTTTATATTCAGTTTCATCGTAAACATCATTTAATTTTGAAGGTATAGGATCATTAAAATGTTTTGCATTTAGAAAATCTAAAATTTTGTCTAAAACAAAACTAACTAGTAAAATTCCAATGATAATGTAAAAAAGTGTTTGTGATTGCATTTATTTGTTATGATTTTTTTTGGCATAAATTGCCGCGCCTATTATACCAGCGTTATTTCTAAATTCTGCAGGTTTTACAGTAATTTCTGTAGTTAAAAACGCTTTGAATTTATCGTATTTTTTACTAATTCCTCCTCCTAAAATAACTAAACTTGGTGTTAGTACAATTTTAGTATACAATAGCAATTCATCAAAACGTAAAGCCCATTCTTTTAAAGATAACTCCTCTTTTTTTCTAACAGAATCTGCTGTGTAAAATTCAATTATTTTTCCATTGGTATGTAGCATTTTTCCGATCTCAAAATTAGGAATTAACTTTCCGTTATAAAATAAACCAGAACCAATTCCTGTACCAATGGTAATGACTACAATAACACCTTTTTCATTTTTACCTGCTCCTAATTTTACTTCGGCCAAACCGGCCAAATCAGCATCATTACTAATATAAAAGGGAAGCTTACATTCTTTTTTAAACAATTCATCAACCTGAACATTTAACCATTTAGGACTTAAATTCCCAGAATGGATGCACTTACCGTTTACAATGGTTGTAGGAAAACTACAACCTACGGCTTTCTTCCAATTAAAATAATCAACCATTTGTTGAATCACTTTACTAACAGCTTCTGGAGTTGCAGGTTTTGGAGTGTCTATTCTATGTCTTTCAGACAACAATTCGCCAGTTTTAACATCAACAATAGCTGCTTTTATTCCAGAACCGCCAATATCTATTCCTAATACTTTCATCTTATATAAAATTACGTTGTCTTTTAGCTTCGAACAATAAAATTGCCGCTGCAACAGAAACATTCATAGAATCTATTTTACCCTGCATGGGTATATTTATGTTTTGAGTAGCATTTTCTCTCCAAATACCAGACAAACCAGTTGCTTCTGTACCAACTATAATTGCAGAAGATGCTGTGTAGTTTTCTTTGTGATACTCGTTTGAATTTTGAAGAGTGGCAGAATATATATTAATCTTATTTTCTTTTAAAAAAGAAATAATTTCATCTGAACTTCCCATGGCAATTTGATTGGTAAAAACGCAACCTACACTAGAACGAATAATATTAGAACTATACAAATCTCCTTTAGGATTGGCTATAAAAACAGCATCTACATTAGCTGCATCTGCAGTTCGTAACATGGCACCTATATTGCCTGGTTTTTCAATACTTTCCATAACCAAAACAATAGGCTTTTTTTGCTTAAAAGAAATGTTATTTAATGAAAAATCTTTTGTTTTAGTAATGCTAATAATGCCCTCAGTTGAGTTTCTGTAGGCTATTTTTTGATAAACTTCTTTAGTTATTTTTATAAATTGTGTTTTTTCTGTAATTATTTCTTTGATTTCTTCTTCAGAAATAATTTCACTACAAAATAAAATAGTTTCTATAGTGTATTTTACAGCAATAGCTAAAGAGAGTTCACGTTTCCCTTCAATAATAAATAAGCCTTGTTTTTTACGTTCACGAGATTTCTCCTGAAGTTTTAAAACATTTTTTATTAGTGAATTTTG
>CAYPHE010000091.1:0-3061 GCA_964410075.1 uncultured Polaribacter sp. | reverse complement strand
ATCTTTTATAAGTCTTGCAGCAGACCATTCACTTTGTTTTCCATTACTATCAATAGATACACCAGCCATTGCACCAGCTGAATTTAAGACTTTTCCCACAAGCTTTACATAAACATCTTCTTTATGTAATGTTATAGTTATTACATTTTTTTTAAATAAAAATTTTGAAGATATTTTTTGATTACCAGATTTAATTTTAGCTTTTAATTTATTACATCTAACAAAAATTTCCATATTATAAGTTTTTCCGTCAACGTACAATTGATATATCCCAGCTAAATTTTTATGATCGTGTTTTGTTTTAATAATCTTAAAATTAAATTCGTTAGCATAATTTATTTTAGCATAACTATTTATTGAAGTAGTAATTAAAAGGAATAAGATATATTTTCTCATAGCAGGATTACTGATTAATTAATGATTTTGTTTCAAAATAAGAAATTAATAAATCTACAACATAATTGTAAGATGCTATTCCTTGTTTTTGGTTATTTGCCTTTAAGTAAGCACTATATCCTTTTTTCACAATAGGTTCAAAAGGGTTTTCATAGGATTGCCAAAATTGAGAACTTGCTCTAAAATCTTTAATTACTCCTTTGTTTACTTTTTGCCAAGTTATTTTAGCTTCTTTAGGATTGCGTTTTCTTAATTCAGAAATGCAGTACCCAAAAGCCATTCTATAACTGGCATATTTAAAGTAGGCGTCTTGGTGATAATTAGCCGCTAAAAAACCTATAAAATTAGCTTCATTTTCTGCTGCAAAACCTATTTGATGTGCCATTTCATGACACACTGTAGTAGGGTAGCCTGTTTTTGGAATTTTATCATTGACTTGCGCTTCGCCTGTTAGTGGATTTAAATATCCAGAGGTACCATTGTAAGTTTGTAACAAACTCATTAAAGAACTTTTTACGGATTTATGTTTGTATGCTAATTGAGGAAAATCTTTTGCTAAATTACCATACGCCTTAACAGACATGTCGTACATTTCATCAACTTTATAAGTATTTGTTACTTTTAAAGTATCGTTTTTTGTTATTTTATACTGATAGAAATTTAGTTGTTCAATAATTTTATGAGTAGTAGCTGTTAACTGTTCTGTAGTGTATTTTTTTGAAGTGTATCCTAAATTTTCAGATAAAGGTTTTCTGTAATAATTCAACCCCCAAAACAGATAAAAACAAAAATAGATAACTGATAAGGATGCAATAAAATTTATGATTTTAGGAATAAAATTTTTAAATTTATGTTTAATCAGTAGTACAATAGAACGAACGAGCAAAAATAGAAGAGTAAAAATAAGCAGGTCTCCAAAAGAAAAAGGCAACCAACCGAATAGTATTCTTAGTAATTGAGATATGTATGGGTAAATTCCATTAGAATAATAAATTTCTATAAAATTAGAAAAGTTGCTGAACCACTGTACAAACAAAACTTGAATTGGTAATAAAATAGCTAAAATTTTTGTTTTGTTCATAAGTTTTTATTCTCTAAACGTTGATTTTTACTGTAAGTTGATAGTTTATAAACAGGAAGTCAACAATTTAATTAACACTGATTACTCACAAATAAATTACACCTCTAATGTAAAAATTTATTCTTAAAAATATACATTTGCTGTCATGGAAAAAACCAACACAATAGCAGGGAAGAAAATTGACAAGAGTAGGTTAATAAGCTTAGAAAAAGGCAAAATTCCGCCACAAGCCGTTGATTTAGAGGAAGCTGTGTTAGGTGCAATGATGATTGATAAAAAAGGGATTGATGATGTAATAGATATTTTACATTCCGATGCTTTTTACGAGTTAAAACACCAAGAAATTTATGCTGCTATTTACGAGTTATTCCAAAATTCGCAACCTATAGATTTACTAACGGTATCTAACCTTTTAAAGAAAAACGGAAAGTTAGAACTGTGCGGTGGAGATTTCTATTTGATTCGATTGACGCAAAAGGTGGCTTCCTCTGCACATATTGAGTTCCATGCTCGTATTATTTTACAGAAATACATTCAACGTAAGTTAATTTCTATTTCTTCAGATATTATAGAAAATGCATACGATGAAAGTACAGACGTTTTCGATTTATTAGATGATGCTGAAGGAAAACTATTTGAAGTTACCCAAGGTAATCTAAAAAAGAGTTCAGAAGACGCAGGTTCTTTAGTAAAGCAGGCCTTAAAGAAAATTCAAGAAATTGGTAATCAAGAAGGAATGTCTGGTCTAGCAACTGGTTTTACCAAATTAGATGCGTTAACTTCAGGTTGGCAACCTTCAGATTTAATTATTATTGCGGCAAGACCAGGTATGGGTAAAACGGCTTTTGTAATATCTATGGCCAAAAATATGGCAATTGATTTCAATCATGCTGTAGCCGTTTTTTCATTAGAGATGTCTTCTGTACAGCTAATTACTCGTATGATTTCTTCTGAAACGGGATTAACTTCAGAAAAACTAAGAAAAGGAAATTTAGAACCGCACGAATGGGAGCAATTGAACGTAAAAGTAAAACGTTTGTCTGATGCGCCAATTTATATAGATGATACACCGTCGCTTTCTATTTTTGACTTACGTGCAAAAGCAAGAAGATTGGTTTCGCAACATAATGTAAGAATTTTAGTGATTGATTACTTGCAGTTAATGACTGCTGGCGGAAATGGAAAAGGAGGAGGAAACAGAGAGCAAGAAATTTCTACGATTTCTAGAAACCTAAAAGCATTGGCAAAAGAATTAAGTGTTCCTGTAATTGCATTATCTCAGTTATCTCGTGCTGTAGAAACTCGTGGAGGAAGCAAAAGACCTTTACTGTCTGATTTACGTGAATCTGGAGCTATTGAGCAAGATGCGGATATTGTAAGCTTTATTTTTAGACCGGAATATTATGGTATGACGGAATGGGATGATGATGATCATTCGCCATGTGAAGGCCAAGGAGAATTTATTGTGGCAAAACACAGAAACGGTGGTTTAGATAACATTCGATTAAAATTTACAGGTCATTTGGCAAAATTCTCAGATTTAGAAGAAGGTTTTAGTAGCGAATTCCAGTCGAGTATGAATGC
>CAYPHE010000090.1:0-9206 GCA_964410075.1 uncultured Polaribacter sp. | reverse complement strand
ACAGGTTTTTGTTGATCTGAATCTCCAATTTTTAAACAAGAAAAAAGCATAAAAATAACTTTAACTTCTTCGGTCTCTGAAGTTACTAGTTTTATTGAATCTGAAAAATCTTCGGAAGTAAATGAAGCATCTAATTCTGCAATTTTCATTTCATTTTTAAAAATAGAAGTTCTTTTTTTGTAGTTTATCTTTACTTCATAAATGTTGTCTTTATAATTAAGCTTATAAATTGTATTTCTTGCGTTTTGAGCAATTAATATAAATTTATTTTCATTGCTATCTCCAATCTTGTAAACCATTCTCCATTTCCAAAATTGAAATTTTTTTATAAGCGTAAATAATTTCTTTTCGTGACTATTAAAAACTTCTGAAACGGTTTTGCCAAACTCCATAAACCAAAGAGAAGCAAATAGAAATTCGTCTTCCGCATTTAAAAGAGTTAGTTTGTTGTTATCGTGTACAATTTTAAAAATTGATCTACTCATTATTTTGGGTTGTATTTCACAAATATATCTATAATCAAATTAAGAGTTTACTTTGTATATCAAAAAATAACTTTTGTAATTTTGCATTATGAAAACAACCATAAAAATTTTATTTGTTATTTTTTTAGTTTGGATCTCAACAGGTTTTTATTTGTTACATATTCAACATGAAAAGGCTGAAATTGTAATGGGACTTGGGGTTTTCTTTCTTTCTTTTATTTTAATGCCAGTTTTTATTTTTTACAGATATAAAGATGGCAAATACAAAAAATACATTATCAACGATGAGAAGCTAAGGGATGCTTTTAATAAAGTTGCTAAAAAATAATGTATTTTTTATCATTTTGATATTAATCTTGCTGTTTAAAAATTAGTTTAATAAATAATTCGCGTTTTTTCTCAAAGAAATTATATAGCGATTATTTTATTCAATACGTTATTTTGAAACTTTTTTAGTTTTATGGTTTGGAAAATAAAATTTAACAATTTGATAATAAAATTTTTAATTTTAAACAAATATTCAATAAATGGGGTTTTCTATTGATTATTTAACACAAACTAAATGTTAAATTAATGGAAAACATTTTGTTGATAACAAATATGGTGTATTTTTGTCCCACTAAACAACTAGAATAATCAATCCTAAAAAACTACGTCTATAAGAGCAAAAAAAAGTATAACATTTGAATTAATTAGTAAAACCTTAAGCAATGCTTAAGGTTTTGTATTTTTCGGAGTTTTTTATACTATTTTTGTAGTCTATGATAGATCAAAAAGAAGCAACATCAGAAAAAGTAGTATTAATTGGTGTAATTACTCAATCGCAAGACGAATCTAAATCTACAGAATATTTAGATGAATTAGAGTTTTTAACAACAACTGCTGGTGGTGTAACCATTAAAAGATTCGTTCAGAAATTAGACAGACCTAATCCGAAAACATTTTTGGGAGCAGGAAAATTAGAAGACGTAAAACAGTTTATTGAAGCTAATAATGTAGGAACGGCAATTTTTGATGACGAATTATCTCCAGCACAATTAAGAAATATTGAAAAAATATTAGACTGTAAGATATTGGATAGAACCAATTTAATCTTAGATATTTTTGCGCAAAGAGCGCAAACTAGTTCTGCAAAAACCCAAGTAGAATTGGCACAACACCAATATTTACTGCCAAGGTTAACCAGACTTTGGACTCACTTAGATAAGCAAAAAGGGGGTATTGGAATGCGTGGTCCTGGAGAAACAGAAATTGAAACAGATAGGCGAATTATTCGTGATAAAATAACATTACTTAAAAAGAAGCTAGAGACTATTGATAAGCAAATGGCGGTTCAACGAAAGAATCGTGGTAAAATGGTACGTGTTGCTTTAGTAGGTTACACCAACGTTGGTAAATCTACTTTAATGAATACCGTTAGTAAAAGTGATGTTTTTGCAGAAAATAAACTATTTGCAACTTTAGATACTACAGTTAGAAAAGTTGTTATTAAAAATATTCCTTTTTTAATGACAGATACTGTTGGTTTTATAAGAAAATTACCAACTCAGTTGGTAGAATCGTTTAAATCTACCTTAGATGAGGTTCGCGAAGCAGATTTATTATTACATGTAGTAGATATTTCTCACCCTAATTTTGAAGACCATATTGCTTCTGTAAATGGAATTTTAGATGATATCAATTGTATTGATAAACCAACAGTTATGGTTTTTAATAAGATTGATGCTTACGAACACGAAACTATTGATGAGGATGATTTAGTAACAGAAAAAGGAAAAGAACATTATACTTTACAAGACTGGAAACGTACTTGGATGAACAGAAATAATGTAGAATCTATCTTTATTTCAGCCATAAAAAAAGAAAATTTAGAGGATTTTAAAGAGAAAGTTTACGAAGAAGTGAAGAAAATTCACGTTCAGCGTTTTCCTTATAACGACTTTTTATACTACGAGTACAAAGAGGAATAACTCTTTTTACAACATTTCAATAACTGCATAATAAATAGGCATTCCAATAGTAATATTAAATGGGAAGGTAATCCCCAACGCCATTGGAATGTAAATACCAGCATCTGCTCTAGGTTCTGCTAATTTCATAGTGGCAGGAACTGCGATGTAAGAAGCTCCAGCTCCTAAAATGGCAAATAACAATCTATTTCCTGGGCTTTCTGTAATAAAGCCACTTAAGTAAGCTGCAATAATTCCGTTTACTAGTGGAATTAAAACTCCAAAAAGAAATAAGTAAATACCATGCTTTTTAAAACCTTTTATTCTTCTTGCCGTAACCATTCCCATTTCTAAAAGAAACAAAGCTAAAAATCCTTTAAAAATATCGGTTGTAAATGGTTCAATTCCTCTGGCTTGACCTTCATCTGCAATTAAACCGATAACCAAACTACCAATTAACATTAATACACTTCCGCTAGTAAAAGAGTGTCCTAAAATACTTCCAATAGATTTTTTACTTTTCTTTTCTTTATCGTTTAACATAATTAATACCACACCAATAATAATTGCAGGAGATTCCATAATTGCCATAATAGCAACCATGTGTCCACCAAATTCAATACCTTGGTTTTCTAAAAAGGAAACCGCCGTTACAAAAGTTACTGCACTAACAGAGCCATACGCAGCAGCAATTGCTCCTGCATTTGGTACACCAACTTTCTTTTTTAATAATAAGAAAACGTAAACAGGCACTAAAGCAGAAAGTAAAATAGCAAATATTATAGAATAAAGTATTTCAGTATCAAATTGGCTATGAGATAGTTCTTGCCCACCTTTAAAACCAATAGCAAATAATAAATAAAGCGAAATAAATTTTGATGAATTTTCTGGAATTTTTAAATCGCTTTTTACAGCAGTTGCTATAATTCCTAAAACGAAAAATAATAATACAGGGTTTGTTAAATTACTAATTAAAGCAGTAATGTCCATTTTGGTTTTGTTTTTTTACGTTGCAAAGCTATACTCAATAAATCATTTATTTTTATTTAAATTTGTTATGTTAAGTATAAAAATAGTTTATGAATTTTACCTTACACCAATTAAAAGTATTTACCACAATTGTAGAAAATAGTAGTATTACTAAAGCAGCAGAAGAGTTAAATATGACGCAACCTGCCGCATCAATTCAGTTGAAGAATTTTCAAGATCAGTTTGATATTCCTTTATCTGAAGTAATTGGTAGAAAGTTTTTTGTAACCGATTTTGGTAAAGAAATTTATACGATTGCCAATGAAATTTTAGAGAAAACCAGCGAAATTTCTTATAAGACAGAAGCATTTAAAGGTTTGCTGTCTGGAAAATTAAAAATATCTGTTGTTTCTACAGGCAACTATGTAATGCCTTATTTTTTAAACGGTTTTTTAAAAAAACATCCACAAGTAGAGCTGGTTTTAGATGTTTCTAACAAAAAACAAGTAATTAACGATTTAGAACAAAATCAGGTTGATTTTTCTTTGGTAACTGTAGTTCCAGATCATTTGAATTTAGAAGAATTACCAATTATGGAAAATAAGTTGGTTTTAGTTGCTTCTAAAGAAAACAACTTAAATGATGAAGAAATAAAAAATAAATCTTTTTTTAAATCGGCTCCTTTAATTTTTAGAGAAGAAGGTTCTGGAACAAGATTTACAATGCAAGAGTTTTTTAAGCAAGAAAATATTTCGCCAAAAGTAAAACTAGAATTAAGTACAAATGAAGCAATAAAACAAGCTGTTGTTGCCAATATAGGTTTGTCAATTGTGTCTTTATTAAGTATTAAAAACGAATTGCAACAAGATGAATTAAAAATTATACCCGTAAAAGGGTTGCCTTTAACTTCTGACTGGAAGTTAATTTATCTGAAAAAGAAAAAGCTATCACCAGTGGCAATAGCTTTTTTAAATTATGTTAAAGCAGAAAAAGATAGTGTGTATAACAACTATTTTCTTTGGACTAAAGATTTTATCTCCTAGAATAATATCTAGTCATTCTATTCTCCCAAGTTCTTCCGCCTAGAGTTGCTGTTACGTAAACTTTGTCTCCCTTAATTTTATCAACAATAATATTCATTTTAGTACCCATTTTAAAAGGGAAATCAGGTAAAGTTGTTTCTTTAATAATTAGATTATACTCGCAGCTAGAAACCCATTCAATATCAGATTTGATAAAATATTTTCTATTTTTATGATATTCTACATATTTGTTGTCCTTAAAAACAATTAAAACATCTTCTTTTGCTACCCTGTATGTGAATTTCTTATTTTTCAGATAAGCTGCACAGTTATCTTTTTTAGCAAAAGACATTAATCCGATAAAAGTAAAAAGGATAAACGCTTTGGTTAATAACTTCATTTTTTAATACTATAGTTTGTTGGGAAGCGCAATTTACTAAATAATTGTGGTAATTGGATTTTTTTTAACAATCGTTTCTTCTAAAGTTTTATCATCTATAATAAGAGGAAATATTGTAGAAACGATTTTTTCTACTGGTTTGTAAAGAATAGATTCATTTAAAACTTCTTTTTCTACAAAAGGAATTGTCCCATTTATCTTATTAAAAAATAAAAAAACAACACTTAATATCAATGCAATTTTAGTAGCTCCAAAAACACCACCCAAAAGTTTATTAAGCATTCCTAAAGCCGCAAAATCTGCTATTTTTGTTAGTATCTTACCTAGTAAAGAAATTGCTACTACAATTGCAACAAACGTAATAGCAAAAGCAGTTAGCGAGATGTATTCTGCTTTCCAGTCAACAGATTCTTGTAAATATTCTTTTGCAAAATATGAAAAATGGATAGCCCCATAAACGCCAGCAATAAGTCCAATTAAAGAAGCAACTTCAACAAAAAATCCTTTCATAATTCCCCTAATTAAACCAAAAAGCAGGCAAACACATATTATAATATCAACTACATTCATTAGAGTTTTAAATTTAACCAAACCTACATCTTTTTCAATTAAATTAAAAATGTGCATTGTATCTTTGTTTCTTATACTTAAAAAGATGCAAAGCAATACTAGTTTGAAAGAAAAATGGGGTGTTTTAACTGTAAAATTATCATCTCAGTTTGCAGAAGGAGATGAATTAACTGTTGATGCTATTTTGTATTTAATAGGTGTTCAAGAATTAGGGCAAGGTTACCGAAGTTTTAAAAAAGATGAAAAAGTGAACTTAATGCATATTGCCATTTGTAAAGTTTTAGAACCTTTTGGGTATTATGAATTTGATTTTTTTGATGACGATGGTTGGCCACACTATAAAATTATTTCAGAATTGCCTAATTTAAAACCTGGAGAACAAACCGTGTTAATGAAAGAAGCTATTATAAATTATTTTGATATTGCAGGCTACTTTAACTAATCTGGTATGTTTCTTGAAAGATTAAAAAAAATATAACTAATGAGATTTTTACTAATATTATTCTTTTTTATTTCATCTTTAACTTACAGTCAGTTTTCTATTGAAGGTACTTTAGTGCCCAATGTAAAATCTGATTGGGTAATATTATATAAAGTTGAAGGAGCTAAACAGAACTACCTTTTAAATACCAAACTAGTTAAAGACACTTTAGTAATAGAAGGAAAAAAACAACCTGTAGCAAAGTTTAAGTTTACGTTACCTGAAACTACAAAACCGGGTGTTTATAGAATTACTTATAGATTAAAAGGTGTGGGTTTTGTGGATCTTGTTTTTAATAAAGAAAATATAAGTTTTGCATTAAATCCAGATTATCCAGAACAAACAATTTCTTTTTCAGAATCTGATGAAAATATCTTGTACCAAAATTATTTGAGAGAAATTTCAACAGCACAACAACAATTAGATTCTATTCAGGTTACGGCTATTAGAAATCCGTCTATAAATCAAAAAGAAGCCTATCAAAACGCCTTAGCTTTAGTTAATAATATTCAAAATGCCTATACAGAAGCCTCCAAAGGTAAATACGTTCAGCCTTTTATAGTGGCTACTTCTAGAGTAAATCCAAAAAATGTTGAAACCTCTGGGCAGGAGTATATGAAGAATATGACTGCAAAGTTTTTTGATAAAATGGATTTTAAAAATGAAACACTTTTAAATTCTTCTTTTTTAGTAGATAGAATTACAGATTATGTGTTTTATGTAAACTTAGCTAGTGATGAAGAAACTCAACAACAATTGTATAAAAACTCTGTAGCAACAGCACTTTCTAAAATAGAAGATGTTAATTTTAGAGCAGATGTTATTGAGTTTCTAATAAAGCAGTTTGCTAAACAAAAAAAGATAACAATGGTAGATTATCTTTTTGAAAATTATTTTGATAAACTACCAGAATCACTTCAAAATAAAAAATTTAAAAGCGAACAATTAGCAGACTTAATGGTAGCCATTGGCAGAACAGCTCCAGATTTCTCATGGGAAAACAAGGGAAAAAAAATGACACTATCTAGTTTGCAAGATGCCGAAAATTATATTCTCGTTTTTTGGAGTACAGGTTGTTCTCATTGTTTAAATGAAATTCCAAAATTGCATACTTTTCTAAAAGACAAATCCAATATTAAAGTGGTTGCTTTTTCTTTAGAAAAAAATGATTTTAAATGGAATAAAATGAAAGGAGATTTGCCTAATTGGCATCATGTTTTAGGTCTAAATAAATGGGAAAATAAAATTGCAAGAACTTATAATATCAATGCAACACCTACTTATTTTGTGTTAGATAAAAACAAAAAAATTATTGTAAAACCAGACCATTTAAAAGACGTAAAAGCATACGTAGATAAAATGTAATTTAGTTTTTTTCTTTTTTTAAAGATAGAATTACAATTCCTGTTATTACTACCAATGCACCAATTATTTGTAAGAAAGTTAAACTTTCATTTAAAAAGATAGTAGCTAAAATAATTGTAGAAATTGGTCCAATTCCTGCTACAATAGCAAAGTTGCTAGAGCTTATCATTTTTATTGATTTTGACACCAAAAAAGAAGGTATTACTGTTGCAAAAACAGCAATTAAAAAACCATAAACATATACTTGCCAGGGCAAACCTAATAGGTTAACATTACTAACCATTGCAAAATGAATAAATACGCTAAAGCAAGAAATTAGCATGGCATTTGCGGTAAATTTTGCAACCCCAAACTTAGGAATTAACCAGCCACTTCCTACTAAATAAGACGCATAAGTAATGGCACTTAATACAATAAAGAAAGCACCTTTGTAAATATTTGTTCCAGAAAATTCTAATTCGTCTATAAAAGCAATAACAACACCAATATAGGTAAGTAAAATAGCTAAAACTTGAACTTTAGTTATCGGCTTTTTTAAGAAAACTCGATTTAGAATTAGTACAATTGTTGGATATAAGAATAAAATAATGCGTTCTAAACTAGCCTTAATATAAGATAATCCAACAAAATCGAAATAACTAGCTAAATAGTAACCAACCAGCCCGAAAAGTAATAGCCAACTATAATCTTTTTTGGTAAAAGGTTGATTGCTATTTTTAAATTTAAAAGCAATTACTACATAAAAAGGAAAAGAAAAAAGCATTCTTAATAATAAAATTGTAATTGCATCAACATTATATTGATACGCTAATTTTACCATTACTGCTTTAGATGAAAATAATGCGACTCCCAAAATTCCAATTCCAATACCAACCCAAAATTGCTTTTTTAATTTCATTTTACGAAGGTATACTTCTAAAGAGAAATGTAATCTTAGTTTTAGTAAGATTACGATATTCAATCAACTAAAAATAGAGAAAAGCGTCTTCTATATGTTCTGTTTTAGTGCTTTTGGTGTTGGTTGTTATGGCAATAATATCAAACCTAACTTCTACATCTAAATTATTATGTACAACATAATAATCCATTGCAGAAACTAATAATTTTATCTTTTTGGGGTTAACAAAATCTTGTGGATTACCAAAATAGTTATTGGTTCTTGTTTTTACTTCTACAGCAATAATAATCTCTTCTTTTTGAGCGATAATATCTATTTCTGCCTTTAAATATCTGTAGTTTTTTTCTAAAATTCGGTAGTCATTTTTCAAAAGAAAATCAATTGCTAGTTGCTCTCCTTTTTTACCAAGTTCGTTATGCTCTGCCATTTTACTAAAATACGTTTTTGTAACAAAACTTTAAATAAAGTCTTTTTTCAAAACCTTAAATTTGTTTAAAATTGAATTCAATGTCTCAAACTGTAATCATTTCTTTTTTTAAATACAAAGGCATAGTAAATAAATGGAATGCTTTTGTAAGAATGGGAAGACCTCCAATTTCTATAAAAAAAATTGAAGGCCTTACGTTTTTTAAACCTTTAGGAACAGGAAGTGGGAATGGTTTTTCTATAAAACCAGATTTTTCAACTTATGGTGTAGTGCTTGTTTTTTCAACAGAAGAAAATGCAATACAGTTTTTACAATCTTCAACATTTAAAAAATATAAAAACAGTGCAGAAAAATATAGTACTGTTTTTATGAAAACGATAAAAAGTCACGGAGAATGGAGTAAACAAAATCCATTTAAAAGCGAAGTAGCATTTGACAAAAAGAAACCTTTAGCTGTAATTACAAGAGCCACAATAAAACCGAAACTAGCTCATAAGTTTTGGAAATATGTCCCATCAGTATCTAAATCGATGGATAATTATAAGTCGTTGGTTTTTTCTAAAGGAATAGGAGAATTTCCTTTGTTAATGCAAGCTACTTTTTCTCTATGGGAAAGTGCAGAATCCATGATGGATTATGC
>CAYPHE010000089.1:0-9306 GCA_964410075.1 uncultured Polaribacter sp. | reverse complement strand
TTTTTACTTTCTTCAAAAACGTGAGTTAAAATTTCTTTTTCAGTTTCATCAAACGTTATGTTACGACGTTTCATAACCGTAGTAGCCACTTCAAAAACTTTTGGTAATTGGTAAGTGGTAAAGCCAGAAGCTCCGCCCCAACTAAAAGAAGGAACAAAGTTTCTAGGAAAACCTGTTCCGAAAATATTAGCACTTACACCAACCACGGTTCCCGTATTAAACATGGTGTTAATTCCACATTTAGAATGATCTCCCATAATTAAACCACAAAATTGTAAACCAGTTTTTGCAAAACGTTCGGTTTCATAACTCCATAATTTTACTTCGGCATAATTGTTTTTTAGATTCGAATTATTAGTGTCTGCACCTAAATTACACCATTCCCCTAATACAGAGTTACCTAAATAGCCTTCGTGTCCTTTGTTAGAGTTCTGAAACAAAACACTATTACCAACTTCTCCACCAACTTTACAGCTTGGTCCAACCGTAGTTGCTCCGTAGATTTTGGCACCCATTTTTAAAACTGCATTTTCGCACAAAGCCAAACTACCTCTTACCAAACAACCTTCCATTATTAATGCATTTTTTCCAATGTAAATAGGACCAGTACTAGCATTTAAAGTTGCAAAAGTTAATGTAGCTCCTTCTTCAATAAATATATTTTCAGGATTTATAGTATTTACAGTTTCTGGAATAGGTTCAGATATTCTGCCTTCTGTAATTAAATTAAAATCGTCTTGTATTGCTTTATCATTTTTAGAAAAAATATCCCAAGTATTTTTCACTTGAATAATTTCTTCCTCAAACTCTATAGCTTTGTAAGTAGAAAAATCAACTTCTTCTTGACTTTCTGTAGTATAAAAAGCAATAACATCTTCACCTTTAAAAATAGCTTCGTTTTCGTTAAGCTCTGTTATTTTATCTACTAAACTTTCAGTTGGGCAAAAAGATGCATTTATCATTACATTCGCTTCCATTTCTACCATAGGAAAGCGAGCTTCTAAATATTCTTCTGTAAGTGTTGTTGTAGTAAAACCTAAATGTTTTTCCCATTTTTCTCTAATGGTTAAAATACCAATTCTAATGTCTGCAACAGGTCTTGTGTAAGTAAAAGGCAATAACGCATTTCTCACATCACCATCAAATAATATATAATTCATTTAGGTCTTTTTATATTGAATTGCATCAAAAGTAGTTGAAAAAGGTTAAAAAAAAAATTGATTCGTGAATTAGAATTAGTTTAAAAACAAAAGAATTGTATTTTTGAATTATGAAAAAAATTATTGGAGTTTTAGTAACCACAGTTGTTATTGTATTTGCATTGTATATTGCTTTTATTTATAACATTACTTATAGCAAAGGAATTCGTTCTGGAGAGTTGATAAAATTTAGTAATAAAGGCTTTGTAGTAAAAACATGGGAAGGAGAAATTAGCCAAGGCATTTCTGGGGCACAGATTTTTTCTTTTTCTGTACAAGATAATAATAAAGAAGTAATTAAAAAATTACAAGAGTACCAGGGTAGGTATGTAAAGTTAAGTTATATAGAGCGTTATGGAACTTTCTTTTGGCTAGGAGATACCAAATATTTTATTGTTGATGTAAAAGAAGAATCATCACCACATTTTAGAAACCGAATAAACAGTAACGATGAATAAATATCGAAAAATTAAAGAATCTCAAGTAACTATTACAGAATTAATGTTACCCTCTCATTCCAATTTTAGTGGAAAAATTCATGGTGGCCATATTTTAAATCTGATGGATCAAATTGCATTTGCTTGCGCCTCTAAGCACTCTGGTAATTATTGTGTTACTGCTTCTGTAAACAAAGTAGATTTTTTAAATCCAATTGAAGTAGGGGATTTGGTTACATTAAAAGCCTCTGTAAATTACACAGGTAGAACTTCTATGGTTGTAGGGTTACGAGTAGAATCTGAAAATATTAGAACAGGAGAAACCAAACACTGTAATTCATCATATTTTACAATGGTGGCTAAAGACGATAATGGGAAAAGTGTTCCTGTTCCTGGGATTATTTTAGAAACAACAAACGAAGTAAGACGTTTTTCTAGAAGTATTACCAGACAAAAACAAGGAAAAAGTAGAACCTCTAAATTTAATAGTAAATCGTTTGTGTTAGAAGATCATTTGCATTTATTAGAAAGTTGTAATGTTAAGGTTAATTTGGGTTAATTGATTGACTTGTTACTTTAGTAGATACTTTATTAGAAAATAATTTAAACCGCTTCTAATAAAACACCTCCATTAAAATAATTGCGAATTGTTTTTGGTGGAGTTTCTACTTGCCAATTTTCGTAATTAAACCAAGAAATTTCTCTAGAAACTAAGGCACATAGTTCCTCTTTTTTATTGTAAAAATAAATTTCTATATTCATTTTTTTACTTGAATTACAAAGTAATTTACAATGCAATGTTACAGAAAAAGCTTCTGTAAATAACAAAGGTTTGTATTGTTGTAATCTGTCATTATTGTTTTGTAAACCAACTTTTAGGTTATTCATTTTTAATTTTGTAAATCTATTTGTGTGTAGAAAAGTATCTACCAATTTGGTAGTGTATTTTAAGTAAGCATTATTTTGCATTACCATAAAATCATTAACATCTTCGCCTTTAACTGTATAATTTCTTGTAAACATTTTTTTTGATTGATTTTAATTATTAAAAAGTAGCTTGCTTGTTACAGCAAGCTACTTAGCGTATTAGCTTTTTTATCAAATTAAAAAGTTCTAGAAATATTAAAACCAAAATGGATGTCTCCTTGGAAGAAGTTTCCAGTGGTTTCTGTGATAAAACTTTTTTCAATCATAGTAATTGAATTCGATAAAATAAGCTGAAATACATGCCCCCCTGTTTCTATATCTACCCCAAAAGCTAATGAGTTTGTTGCATCAAAAGATTGAAATTTGTCAAAAGAATTATAATATTCTGCATTAACAGAAACACGATTACTAACTTTTACACGGGTTCCAAAACCCAATGCAAAAACATCGTGCGGATCTATGCTTTGTTTTACACTATTGCTATGAACATAAGTTGGTGTTATTTGAAAAGAAAATGATTTACTAAACTTTCTAGCAATTAATACTTGGCCAACATAAGACAAACTTTCTGTAAAAGTACGTGGGTTTTCAGGTGCAAAATCTTTTAAAGTTTTATTAGCAACACTTCCAAAAAACGAAATAGCCACAGGAAAAGCGTTTTTACCTTTTGTTTGTCTTAGTAAAGCATATTTTAAGAATGCGTCATACGTTTTGTCAAAACTACTTCTACCTAAACCTACAGTAATGTTGTTGTTTAAACCATATTCTAAAGCAAAACGAATGTTAGATTGATCTAAGCCATACAATTCATCAAAACCTAAATTAATGCGTCCAAACCTATGAGAAATTACAAATTCTAATTCTTTTGCTTTTCGGTTTTCTATTGAATGACCATTTAAAATTCGTGTTCCTTTAAAAGTTGAGGTAACAATATTTTTTGTTTCTGGAGTTTCGCTTTCTAAAACATCTAATAAATCTTGTGCATTAAAAAGTTGAACAGCTAATAATAAAATTGATGTAAATAAAAGTTTTTTCATCTTGATTATTTCTTATAAAGAGAGTGGTTAAAGTCAAAAGAGACTTTTATTTTTTTTGCGATATTTTTTGCTACTACTGCTGGGATTTTTACATCAAAATCAGAAAGTGTTACAAAGAACTCTCCAGACATTACAATTGCGTTGTCTTTTTTTAAGAATAATGCAGGTATGGTAACTTCTTTAGATTTGCCATGAATAGTTAATGTGCCTTTTACAGTAACTTCGGTTTTTGTTGCTGATGAATAAGCAGTTTCAAAATCTTCAATCGTTCCTTTAAAAGTTGCTTTAGGATATTTATCAGACTCTACATAGTTTTCGTTAAAATGCTCTTGCATTAAGGCTTTTTCAAACAAAAAAGATTTCATTAAAATGGCAATTGCCATTGCCCCGTCTTTACTATCTACAAT
Organism: uncultured Polaribacter sp.; assembly: GCA_964410075.1. Lineage (GTDB taxonomy): Bacteria > Bacteroidota > Bacteroidia > Flavobacteriales > Flavobacteriaceae > Polaribacter. The sequence goes on along the minus strand of CAYPHE010000089.1, from coordinate 5,299 downwards.
ACTTAAAACTTGATTGTTTTCTGCTTCAATGTTTTCCATTGTTGCTTCAGAAAAAAAAGTAACTTTTCCTGATTTGGTCAAGAATTTGTCTTGCGCATTTGCGGTATTTGCTAATAAAAAGCAAATAATAAGTGTGTAAAAATATTTCATAATTTGGTTGTTTTAAAGTGCACATTTAACAAGAACAACATCCATTAAATAGCCTGTGCAAATTCCTTTAATGGTTATATTTTGTCCTTCTTTTAATTGATTTATATTCAGATTGTTTTTTTCAAAATGACAAAGAATAGATCCAAAATCATCGTTGGTTTTTAAAGTGATGATTGGTTTTTCATTTTCTATTTTAATAGAAGCTATTTTTCCTGAAACACCTATAATTTTTTCTAAATATGTATTGTTTGCAGTAGTTTCATTTAAAGAAAATTGATTCATTAATTCATTGGCTTGTATGCTAATTTCTGCAGAAGTTTCAGCTACATCTATATGAGGTTTGTTGTACATTTTGTATCCAACAAAACCACCAATTGCAGCTAAAACAAAAACGGTTATCAAGATTTTTTTTAACATAATACATTGTTTTTGGTTAATTGATTTTTATTTAGTTGTTAGGAGCACCTGCGTCTACCCAACTTGCTATAGCATCTATGTCTGTTTGAGATAAAGAACCACCTTGTGGCATTCTTCTACTTACAACTGCGCTTTTAATGCTACCTGCATTTCTACTAATATTACTGAATGAAGTTAGGTTAGGAAAATTACCTCCATTTCCATGGCATGCAAGGCAGTTACCATTTATAATTGGTTGTATTGTGCCAGAAAAAGTAATATTATTGTCAGATTGATTGCCATTACCATCTCCGTTTCCATTATTATCGTTACTGGTTTCTTCAAGAGAAATCATTTCTTCTTCTACATTGTTTTCACAAGAAAAAATAAATAGAGATACAGAAATAATAAAAATTACTTTTAAAAAATTAAGTTTTGTTTTCATTGTAGATAGTTTTAAAATTCTACTACAAAACAAAGCATAACCTAGGGTTTACCTACTAATAAGGTTTGTGAAAGGGAAGTATTTTTGGTTAAAAGGGAAAAAAAACGATTGTAATATATAGCAAGTTTTACAAATTAAGCCATTGCTTAAACTCAGCTGCTTTATTTTTACTGATAATTATTTCTTCGGTAGTTTTTCCTTTTAAAACTATTTTTAATTGGCTATTACCGTATTTAATAATCTTATCGATAGCAGTTATGCTTATAATAAATTGTCTGTTAGCTCTAAAAAATAATTGAGGATTTAAATTAGAAATCATATCATCTAAACTTGCGTTTGAAGTAGAACGCTTTCCGTCGAAACAAACTACGTACGTGATTGTGCTTTCCGTAAAGATATAAGCAATTTCTTTAATAGCTATAGGAACCAACTCATTACGAACGTAGGTTAAAATTCGTTGTTTTTCTTTGTCTGAAATATTCTCGTTCGATTTTTCTTCAGGTTTTTCAGTTACTTTTTCTTGATATGAAACTAAATCTGCATTTAATTTAGACATGTTTATTACCTCAGAAGCCAGATTAGAATTTTTTAGCTCTAATTGTTTTTCATAAGCACTTCCCAAAATTCGTACAGCTAAAAACGAAAGCACAATTACAACAATACCCATAATGCTAAAAATGATGTAAAAGTTATTCTTTAAAATGCCCATTTGTTCATTTACACTGGCAATATTAACATGTGCTGCAATAATTAAATCGGCATTTTTTAAAGGTGAAATGTATATGATTTCCGAAGTCTTGTTATCTGAATTGTACTGTAATATATCGTATAAATCTGTAGAGTTATTTTTTTCTTTTAAAGAAGTTAATAAAGTTTGGTTAGAATCTACAGTTAAACCAACTCTAGTTACATCTGGATGAACCTCTGTAGTACCACTCCAATTAAATACACTAACAAACCAACTATCGCTATTGCTATTGGTAATTATTTCTTGAGTTTTTTGTAAAATTTGCTTTTTTTCAATTCCTTTTTCTAGTTGATAATCTAGTAATTTGGCAATTTCATTTGCTTCTCTTTTACTAGACTCTACCTGAGCTTCTATTAATTGATTTGCACTAGCTTTAATTAAAAACTGAGAAGCAACAACAGCTATTAACAAATAAATGAAGGTAATAGATATGAAAGTAAGAAAGTAAAGTTTGTCTTTTTTCATGTTTGATTTGAAAGCTGAAAGATAGCTAATTTATAAAAATGTATCCTTGAAAAAACAATTTAAATGACTTACAATACTATAAGATTATCTAATCGTTTATATTAACATTTACAAATAAAAAAAACTTCTCTTTAAATTAATAAAAAGAAGTTTGATAAATTTTATAACAAGTACTATTTACTTGCGTTGCTGTTGTGCTTGAGCTTGCTTCATAGCATCGTCTATACGTTGTCTGAATTTACTTTTTTTCTTTTCAGGACGTTTTTTGTTTTCTTCTATTTGTCTGTGAATTTTATCTTCATCTATCACAAAATTCTTAATTACCAACATAATTGCAATAGTTAATAAGTTAGAGATAAAGTAGTACAAACTTAAACCACTTGCGTAGTTGTTAAAGAAAAATAACATCATTATTGGAGAAAAATAAATCATATATTTCATTATTTTACTCATATCTGGCATACCTTCTTGTGTTGGTGCTTGCATTGCAGATTGCTGACTTTGATTCATTCTCATATAAAAGAAAATAGCAATAGAAGCCAATATTGGAAATAAACTTACGTGATTTCCGTAAAAAGGAATATTAAACGGTAGTTTAAAAATAGTGTCATAAGAAGATAAATCTCCTGCCCATAAAAAACTTTCTTGACGTAGTGCAATATTTGTAGGGAAAAACTTAAAGAGTGCAAAGAAAATTGGCATTTGTAATAATGCAGGTATACAACCAGAAAGCATACTTACACCAGCTTTTCTTTGTATAGCCATGGTTTCTTGCTGACGCTTCATTGCGTTTTCTTTTCCAGGGTATTTTTCGTTTAAAGCAGTTAATTCAGGACGAATTACCTTCATTTTAGCACTAGAAACATAAGATTTGTAAACTAGTGGAGACATTAAGATACGAACAACAATCGTCATTAAAATAATAATAAGACCGTAGTTGCTTAATAACCCAGAAAGTAAGTTAAATACAGGATAAAATATGGTTCTATTTAAGAAACCAAAAATACCCCAACCTAAATCAGCAGTTTCTTCTAAATCTGTGCCTTCGTATGTTTTTAATAGATTGTAGTCACTAGGTCCGTAAAACCATTTCATGTTATAATTCAACTCACCATTAGTTAATGCTAAAGGAGTTTTTAATTGGAATTGTTTCGTAAAAACAGTATCAATTTCTTCATTTTTCACTAAATCTAAAGAAGTAATTGTAGCGTTGTTAAATGGTTGATCTGTTAATAGGTTAGAGGTAAAAAAATGTTGTTTATAAGCAACCCAATTTACATCATTTAATACTTCTGTGTCACCAGCCTTAATATAATCAACTTCATCGTCAGATTTATAATAGTAATTGGTGTACATTGTATTTTCAGTTCTAAGACTTTGCTCATTACTATATCCTTTTAACAACCAATCTAACTGAATTGGTGTTGCAGAATTAATGATACTTTGTAAATTTTGAGAACGAACTGCAAAATTAACCATGTAGCTATCTTCTTGCATTTCGTAACGATATTCTAAAAATTGAGTATCAGAAACTTTTAGTTTCATAGAAACCACATCGTTATTTCCATTTTTTGTTACCGTTGGTTGAAAAAATAAGTTTTCAGTATTTAAAATTCTGTTTTCAGTAGTACCAAAATTAATATTGAAATTCGCATTGTTATCTTTAATTAAATATAAAGGAAGTGAGTCGTGCGTTTTATAGTTTTTGACTTCTGCTTCTACAATTTGTCCACCTTTATTGCTAATTACTAGTTTAACTAAATTGTTTTCTATTGTTGTTGTTCCTTCAGTTCCATTAATTGCACTATAAGCAAAAGAACCAAGTTGTTTGCTGTATTTGGCGTTTTGCAAAGAATCTAATATTGGATTTGCTTCATCAAAAGCGCTTGAATTGGTATTTTCGGAAGTGTTATTTACAACTTGCTCTGTTTTGGTTGTATTGTCTTCGGTTGTTGGTTCTTCTTTATTGGTATACATCCAAAATAAAAGAATGGCACCAACCAAAAGCATTCCTATTAACGAATTAAAATCAGTCTTTTTTTGTTCCATATTGTTTAGTTGTCAATTTGTCGCATTTGTTACAACTATTTGTTTTAAAATGCGCCAAATGTAGTAAAAAAGCAATTATTTGTTTTAGTTATTGCTTTTAGTATATATATCTTCTAATAGTTCAAATAGTGTTCCCTTTTTAAATATTGAACCTGTTTCAGTTTCTTTTTCTGCTTTTGGCAAAATAAATTAAACTGTTTTAGATTGTTTTAAAGCAGCTTTTATAAAATCTACAAATAAAGGATGAGGTTTTAAAACGGTACTTTTATATTCTGGGTGGTATTGTACACCAACAAACCAAGGATGTTCAGGAATTTCTACAACTTCTACCAAACCAGTTTTAGGATTAACACCAGTTGCTTTCATGCCAGCAGCTTCTATTTGAGTTCTGTAAGCATCATTAAACTCATAACGGTGTCTATGTCTTTCAGAAATTAATTCTGTGCCATAAGCTTTGTAAGCTTTAGAACCTTTAGATAATTTACAGTCCCAAGCGCCTAATCGCATTGTGCCTCCTTTTTCTGTTACCTTTTCTTGACTTTCCATTAAGTTGATGACAGGATTTTTAGCATCCTTTTTCATTTCTGTAGAATAGGCATCTTTTAAACCTAATACATTTTTAGAAAATTCAATAACAGACATTTGCATTCCTAAACAAATTCCAAAAAATGGAATGTTGTTTTCTCTAGCAAATTGAACAGCTTTTATTTTTCCGTCAATACCTCTGTCTCCAAAACCAGGAGCTACTAAAACTCCATTTACTCCTTTTAGTTTTCTTTCTGCATTTTGAGTTGTTAAATCTTCAGAATGAATCCAACGCACTTTTACTTTTGTTTCGTGAGTAGAACCTGCATGAATAAAAGCTTCTGTTATAGATTTGTATGAATCTTGTAACTCTATATATTTTCCAATTAAAGCAATTTCTACTTCAGATTTTGGATTTTTATGCTTTTGTAAAAAATTATTCCAAACTTTTAATTCAGGTTTTTTTGTTGATGATAATTGTAATTTCTTTAAAACCACTTCATCTAAACCTTCTTCTAGCA
>CAYPHE010000088.1:0-9357 GCA_964410075.1 uncultured Polaribacter sp. | reverse complement strand
TATTTCAATTTAATAAGCTTAACTTAAAGTTTACTCAATAGTAAGTATTTACTTACATTTTTTTTACACTTACTTTAAACCTTTACAGTATTATAACTATAAATTTATCCTAATTTATTAGTAATTTTTAAAATAACCACTTATTAATATAAGCTCATCTCTATTTTACTTGTAACAAGTATATTTCTTTACATGAAAAAACCAAAAAAAAGAAAGCTGGATATTGTTGTAATTTCAGATGTTCATTTAGGTACCTATGGTTGTAGAGCCAAAGAATTATTAAATTACCTAAAAACAATTCAACCTAAAACATTAATTTTAAATGGAGATATAATAGATATCTGGCAGTTTAAAAAGAGGTATTTCCCTACCTCTCACATGAATGTAATAAAACACATTACCTCTTTACTAGCCAAAGAAACAAAAGTGTATTACGTTACTGGTAATCATGACGAAATGTTACGGAAATTTAAAGGTTTTAGCCTAGGCAATTTTAAAATCTTAAACAAACTAATTTTACCAATTCACAACAAAAAAGCATGGATTTTTCATGGAGACGTTTTTGATGTTACCATGCAACATTCTAAATGGTTAGCTAAACTAGGGGGCATTGGTTACGATACTTTAATATTAATAAACACCTTTATAAATTGGGTTAGTTATTTATTTGGTTATGGCAAATTATCGTTATCTAAAAAAATAAAAAATGGCGTAAAAAGTGCCGTGAAATTTATTAATAATTTTGAAAAAACAGCTTCAGATATTGCTATAGATAACGGATATGATTATGTAATCTGTGGACATATTCATCAACCAGAAATAAGAGAAATAACTACAAACAAAGGGAAAACAACCTACTTAAATTCAGGAGATTGGATTGAAAACCTAACAGCTTTAGAGTTTCATAAAAACAAATGGTCTTTATATGAATACAATAAAGACACTTTAGTAAAAGAACTAGAAAAAACGAAACATAAAAAGCTAAAGAAAACCGAGGAGAACAATGCTTTATTTGATGAGTTATTAAAAGAGTTTGATATTAAATAATTCTAAAATTTCTTAAAATGAAAATACTTTATGCTATACAAGGCACAGGAAATGGACATCTAACTAGAGCTAAAGAAATGATACCCATCTTGCAGCAAAAAGGCGATTTAGACATTCTGTTAAGTGGAAACGAAAATAATTTAGACTTAGGGTATCCTATTAAATTTCATGTAAAAGGGGTGAATTTTACATTTGGAAAAAAAGGAGGTATCGATTTTTGGCAAACTTTTAAAAAACTGAATACGTGGAATTTTTTAAAGGAAATTAAGTCGTTACCAGTAAAAAATTATGACTTAATTATTAATGATTTTGAACCTGTTTCTGCCTGGGCTGCAAAATTAAACCAAACAAATATTATTTCGTTAAGCCATCAAAATGCAGTACTAGATGAAGCTTCCCCAAAATATGGAAAATATAAATTTGAAAAATGGATTTTAAAATACTACGCTCCTTCAAAAATTCGTTTTGGATTTCATTTTAAAACATATAGTTCAGCTACATTTACTCCTATAATAAGAAAGAAAATTCGCAATAAAAAAATTACAAATAAAGGACATTATACTGTTTATTTACCTTCATATAGCATCAAAAAAATTACCTCTATTTTATCTAAAATACCAATTGTAAAATGGCATGTTTTTTCTAAAGAAGCAACCTCTTTAACTTATAAAAAAAATATTACCATATATCCAATTAATGAATTTGAATTTATAGAAAGCATGGCTTCTTCTGCAGGTATTTTATGTGGTGCCGGTTTTGAAACACCTTCTGAAGCTTTATTTTTAAGAAAAAAATTAATGGTAATTCCTATGAAAAACCAATACGAACAGCAATGTAATGCGCTAGCTCTAAAAGAAATGGGTGTAAAAACATTAAAAAAACTTAGCCATAAAAACGTTACAAAAATTATAAAATGGTTAGATAATGATAAAATTATTGAAGTAAATTATCCTGATACTACAGAAGATATTTTAGAAGCGCTTTTACTGCCTTATTACAACAAAACTTTACTACCTACCATGCTATCTTAGTTGCATTTAATTTTTCTAAAATTTCATTCGCTTTAGAAAAATGTTTGTTTCCAAACCAATATCCTCTATTTGCACTTAATGGAGATGGATGTCCAGAGGTTAAAACGTGATGTTTACTTGTATCAATTAACTTTGTTTTTTTCTTTGCAAAACCTCCCCAAAGTAAAAAAATTACATTTTCTTTTTTGTCTGAAATTTGTTGTATTACTTCATCTGTAAAAACCTCCCACCCTTTTTTTTGATGACTCCCAGCTTCATGAGCTCTAACGGTTAATGTAGCATTTAACAATAATACACCCTGTTTTGCCCAACGTTCTAAATTCCCGCTTTGCGGATACTCTTGCTGTAGATCTGTTCCTATTTCTTTAAAAATATTTATTAATGATGGCGGATGCGAAATACCATCTTTAACAGAAAAACACAACCCATTAGCTTGGTTTGGCCCATGGTAAGGATCTTGACCAATAATAACCACTTTTAAATCATTAAAAGAACACCAATCAAAGGCATTAAAAATGTCTGCGCCTTTAGGATAACAAGTATATTGAGTGTACTCTGCTTTAACAAAATCTGTTAAATCTTTAAAATATGGTTTTTCAAATTCTTTTTCGAGCACATTTTTCCAGCTATCCGCAATTTTTACATTCATTGTTTCTTATTTTTGGTTTTTAAAACAAGGTTGATAGATCAAAGTTAGTTATTTGTATTAAAAACCTTGAATATAAATATTGAATATTGAATATTTCACAAAAGACACTTCAAGACTTAGAGTTTACAACCGTTTTACAACAAATTTCTGAACATTGTATTTCTGGTTTAGGTAAAGAAAAAGTATTAGAAATAACTCCCATTGTTTCTAAAAAAAACTTATTTAAAGAACTGCATTTAGTAGATGAATATTTAGCGTCTTTTGAAAGTGAAAATAGAGTACCTAACCACGGGTTTGACAATATTTTAGAAAGCATAAAAAGATTGGCTATTGAAAATAGTTTTATAGAAACTGAAGCTTTTTTAAAAATAGCTACAACTTCTTTAACAGTAAACGAACTGATAAAATTCTTTAAAAAATTTAAAGAACAATTTCCAACACTTTTTGCGAGATCTCAACAAATAGAACTAACCACTTATGTTGATGATGAAATAAAAAAAATTATTGAAATTTCTGGAGAAGTAAAAAACGGTGCCTCCCCTACTCTAAAACAAATAAGAAAAGATATTAGTTTTGTTCGTGGTAAAATTGGTCAAAGCTTTTCTAGTGCATTATCTAAAGCTATTAATAATGGATACTTAGATGATATAAAAGAAACTATTGTAGACAACCAAAGAGTATTAGCCGTATTAGCCATGCACAGACGTAAAGTTGCAGGAAGTTTATTAGGCTCTTCAAAATCTGGTAACATTGTTTATATTGCTCCACAGGCAACGCTGTCTTATTCTAGAGAATTGCAAAATCTATTGTATGAAGAAAAGCAAGAAATTGTAAAAATTCTTAGAAATTTAGCAGCCATTTTACGTCCGATGGTAGCATTGCTAGAAGATTATGTTACATTTTTAATTCACATGGATCTTGTTGGTGCTAAAGCAAAATATGCCAAAGAACTCAATGCAATTCTTCCTAAAATAAATACTGAAAAAAAGATTTTTTTTAAGAATGCCTACCATCCCATTTTATGGAAAAAAAATAAAGAACAGCAATTAAAAACAGTTGCACAAACCATAACTTTACATAACAAACAGCAGATTATTGTTATTTCTGGTCCAAATGCTGGTGGAAAAAGTATTACTTTAAAAACTATAGGCTTGCTACAACTTATGGTACAAAGTGGTATTTTAATACCTGTTGATGAACGTAGTGAAACGTATATTTTCGATACTATTCTAACGGATATTGGAGACAATCAATCCATTGAAAATCAATTAAGCACCTATAGTTACCGATTAAAAAACATGCGCAATTTTTTAAGAAAGTGTAACGAAAGTACTTTGTTTCTAATTGATGAATTTGGTACAGGATCCGACCCAGAATTGGGTGGAGCGTTAGCAGAAATTTTCTTAGAAGAGTTTTACAATAAAGAGGCTTTTGGTATAATTACCACACATTACGCCAACTTAAAAGTATTGGCCAACGAATTAGAAAACGTAACCAACGCAAACATGCAGTTTGACGAACGTTCTTTAGAACCTTTGTATAAATTATTTATTGGTCAAGCAGGAAGCTCATTCACTTTTGAAGTAGCGCAAAAAAACGGCATTCCTTTCAGCATAATTAATAGAGCAAAAAAACGTGTTGAAAACGAGAAAATTCGTTTAGACAAAACCATTTCTAAATTACAGAAAGAAAGGAATCGCTTGCAAAAAAACTCTGATAATTTAGAAAAACAAAAAACAAAAGGGCAAGAACATTTAGAAAGTTTACAAGAAAAAGAACAACGTATTCAAGATAAACTAGCTGGTTTTCAAGAATTGTACGACAGTAATCAAAAAATGTTGTCTTTAGGTAGAAAAACAAATGAGTTACTAAACAAGTATTTTCAGACAAATAATAAAAAGGAACTCAATACAAATTTCAACAAGTGGGTTGCTTCAGAAAAGACAAAACATCTAAAGAAAAATCCTGTAAAACCAAAAACGAAAACGCAAAAACAAAAAGCTAAAATTGTTCAAAAACAATTGAAAGAAACTATAGAAAAAGTAGAAAAAGAAGTGTTACAAAAAGTAGTTAAAGTAAGAGAAGAAAAGAAAAAAGAAGCTGTTAAAGTTGCTAAAGAAAAAGCAAACTACCAATACAAAATAAACGACCGAGTAAGAATTATAGATTCAAATTCTGTTGGTACTATTGATAAAATCGATAAAAAAAATATAACGATTAACTACGGAGTATTTACTACAAAAACCACTGTAGAGAAATTAGAGTTGGTAGAAAAAGCCAAGTAAATTACTGATATTGCTCCATTTCTTTATCGTAAAAGTCCTCTGCTTGCTTGATTAAAGCATTTAATTCGTTAGCAATATCATCTTCATTCTCACCAGATAAATCTTCAAACCACTCTATTTCATCGTCTTTTAAGTTAATCATAAAACGAGGAAACTCTGTATGAAGCACAAAAATATCTTCTGGGTATTTGCTATTGTCAGCTAGTAAAAATTTTGGTAATTCCATAGTGCAATTATACTGTTTTAAAATCTTTTTACAATGTTTGTAATTCTAATTTTTTACGTATTAGCTTTTTAGTTAAATAATTAAACCGAATGAATAATAGAATTGATGCTGTTGTTAAACCTGCCAACAAACCTAACCAAATACCATAACTGGCTAAATCATCTGCTCTGCCTAAAAAATAAGAGATAGGAAAACCAACAACCCAATAAGAAATAAAGGTTAATAATGTAGGGATTTTCACATCTTGTAAACCTCGTAAAGCACCTAAAACAACCACCTGAATGCTATCAGAAATTTGAAAAACTGCAGCAATTAATAACAATTCTGATGCTATTTTAATTACTTCTATATTGTCTAAATAATTTACAGTATCATTTAAGTCTACGTAAATTCTAGGTAAACTACTATGAAATACTAAAAAAAGCATGGCAAAAAATGTAGCAAAAACTATCCCTAATAAAAATATAGAAAAAGCTATTCTTCTCAATTCTTTAAAGTTTTGCAGTCCTTTTTGGTTTCCAACACGTATCATAGCCGTAACGCTTAATCCTATTGCCACCATAAAAGTCATAGAAGATAAATTCATTGCTATTTGGTTGGCAGCTTGCGGATTTTTACCCAATAAACCACTCAACCAAATGGTAGATGTAAAAATGGCTACTTCAAAAAACATTTGCATTGCCGTTAAAGAACCCAAATTTATTATGCGTTTTATCATAGAAAATTGCAAGGAAAAGAATTGAATTCCCTTTACGATTCTAGCGGAACGCTTATTTTTTCGTAATAAAACATGTAAATAAATAACCATAATAACTCTAGAAGCTAGAGTACCGTATGCAGCACCAACAATACCCAATTCGGGGAAACCAAACTTCCCAAAAATTAAGACATAATTTAAAATTACATTGACCACATTTGCCAAAATAGTAGCATACATTGGATATTTGGTCATAGACATACCATCGCTAAATTGTTTTATAGCTTGAAAAATAATTAATGGAATTAAAGAAAAGGCTACTAATTCTAAATAAGGAATTGCCAATAAAACCACTTCTTCTGGCTGCCCCATTTGGTACAAAATAGGTTTTGCAAAATAAACAACTGCAAACAATAAGATACCCAAAACTGTACATAAAAACAGCCCATGTTTGTAAGAAGACCTTGCGTTTTCTAAGTTATTAGAAGAATCTGCCTCTGCAATTAGAGGAGTTATTGCTGTTGAAAACCCAATACCAATAGACATGGCAATAAAAATAAAACTGTTTCCTAAAGATACTGCTGCTAATTCTGCTGTACCCAATTGACCAACCATAATATTATCTAACAAACCAACAAAGGTGTGCCCTAGCATTCCTAACATTACCGGTGATGCCAATTTCCAGTTATAGGCAAACTCTTTTGTAAATTGGGTTATCTTCAAAGTCAACTAATTTTTCGCCTTGCGAAGATATTTATAATTAAGTTGAGAATATTAACAATATTGAAACACTTCTTATCTCTTTTAAATCTGTATTTTTGATTACTAATTAAATTTTAAAAAATGGCAAATATTACATTAAAAGGAAATGCTATAGAAACTTTAGGAGAATTACCAAAAGTTGGTGAAAAAGCACCAGAATTTACCTTAACAGGAACTGATTTAAGTCCTAAAAGTTTATCTGATTTTTCAGGAAAAAAAGTAATTTTAAATATTTTTCCGAGTGTTGATACAGGAACTTGTGCAATGTCTGTAAGACAATTTAACGAAAAAGCATCTCAACTAGAAAATACCACTGTTTTATGTATTTCTAAAGATTTGCCTTTTGCTCAAAATCGTTTTTGTGGTGCAGAAGGTATCAAAAATGTAGAAATGCTTTCTGATTTTGCATCAGGTTCTTTTGGTAAAGACTACAAATTAGAAATTACCTCTGGTCCTTTAGCTCACTTGCATTCTAGAGCAATTGTAGTTATTAATGAAGAAGGAAATGTCGTGTACACAGAACAGGTTCCAGAAATTGTTGATGAACCCAACTATGAGGAAGCTTTAAAAGCAATTTAATAAAATGAAAAATCCTAACGATAGTTTTGTAAAAGGTAGACTTAAAAGTTTTAAATATGCTTTTAAAGGAGTTTGGCTTTTAGTAACAACTGAAGACAGTGTAAAAGTTCAAGTTACTGTTGCTTTTATTGCTATTGTAATGGGTTTTGTATTTCATATTTCTTCTACAGAGTGGATTTTACAGCTATTGGCTATATCTTCTGTACTAGTTGCAGAAGCTACTAACACTGTAGTAGAAAAAATTGCCGATTTTATTCATGCAGATTATCATGAAAAAATTGGACTCATAAAAGACATTGCAGCTGGTGCTCCTTGCATTGCTGCATGTTTTTCTTTAGTTATTGCTGCTATTATTTATATTCCAAAAATTATACAATTATTTTAAGTAAATATTTATATTTACTAAATAATTGGCACTAAATTTTTAATGGCAAAAAAGAAAGCAACCACACCAAATAAAACTTCTACTAAAAGAATTTCATCCTTTTTTACAGTTTTAAAAAGCAACCAAACACAACAAGTTCTTGGTTCTTTTTTAATTTTGTTTGGAATATTCTTGGCAATTGCTTTTGTTTCTTTCTTTTTTAATTGGCAAGAAGATCAAAGTACACTTTCTCAACTTACAAATAGAGCTGTAAAAAGTAATAATCTATTAGGTAAAATTGGTGCAAGTTTAAGTCACTTTTTTATATATAAAGGTTTTGGAATTGCAGCATTTATTATTGCTTTTCAAATTAGTTTTACAGGCGTATCTATTCTTTTTCAAAGAAAACTTTCTAAAATTGTTTTGTCTTGGAACTGGAATTTATTTTTCATGTTATTACTTGCTGTAAGCTTAGGGTTTGTAAATGAATCTTTTGCTTTATCTGCAGGAATTATTGGTTTTGAAATTAACAATTACCTACAAGATTTTATTGGTAAAACAGGGGTTGTTATTTTATTGGTCTTTTTATTTATTTCTTATTTGGTTTTACGTTACAAATTAACTTTTACCACCTATTTGAAAAATTTAAAAGAGAAAAGAGCTTTACATAATGCTGAAAAAGAAAAAGAGAATGAAAATGATAATTTTGAAAAAGATAATGAAGAATCTCTTTTAGAGGAAACAGTTAACAAGAATGAAACTACTTCTTCAACTACAAAAGAAGAAGAAAAGTCGGGGTTTGAATTATCTGTAAAAAACTTAAAACCTACCATAAGTAATTATTCTGATGTCTCTTCTACAGAAGATAAGAATGAAAAAAATAAAACTACAGAAACACCTACTTTAAAAGTTGAAAATACTATTGAAGAGACTACTGAAAAAGAAACAGAAGTTGAAATAGATATTGCAATTAACAGGAAAGAAGAAAGCGCTTCCGAAAATTTATCAGATAAAATTTTAAAAGATTTTGGAGAATTCGACCCAACTTTAGAATTATCTAACTTTAAATTTCCAACATTTAATTTATTAAAAGAATACAACGAAAGTATTTCTATAGATCCTGATGAGTTAGAAGCCAATAAAAACCGAATTGTAGAAACATTAAATAACTACAAAATTGGAATTTCGGAAATTAAAGCTACTGTTGGCCCAACAATTACCTTGTATGAAATTGTACCAGAAGCAGGAGTTCGAATTTCTAAAATCAAAAATTTAGAGGATGACATTGCCTTATCGCTTTCTGCTCTAGGAATTAGAATTATTGCGCCGATTCCAGGAAAAGGAACTATTGGTATAGAAGTACCTAATAAAAAATCTACAATAGTTTCTATGCACTCTGTTATTTCGTCTAAGAAATTTCAGCAATCTCCTATGGAACTGCCTGTTGCTTTGGGTAAAACCATTTCTAACGAAACTTTTGTGGTAGATTTAGCAAAAATGCCTCACTTGTTAATGGCTGGTGCAACCGGACAAGGTAAGTCAGTTGGATTAAATGCTGTATTAACTTCTCTTTTGTACAAGAAACATCCTGCAGAAGTTAAATTTATTTTAGTAGATCCTAAAAAAGTAGAACTTACGCTTTTTAATAAAATTGAACGCCATTACTTAGCAAAATTACCAGACACAGAAGACGCAATTATAACAGATACCTCTAAAG
>CAYPHE010000087.1:0-9444 GCA_964410075.1 uncultured Polaribacter sp. | reverse complement strand
AGTTTAGCGAAAAGGAAAAAGCAACGTTTAAAAAAGAATTTTTAGCCTTTAATTATGGGGTTTCCGTGTAAAATTTTCTGTGAAGCGGAATTTTTAGCTTTAAAACAACTCGTCTTATATTTTCTACAACTCGGTTGTCCTTTTTTTTAAAAAAACTATTATCAATTCATATTTGTATCATCAAAAAAAAACTGATGAAACACTTATTATTTATTTTATGCATGCTAAGTCAATTTACCATAATTGCTCAAACTACCATTTCTGGGAAAGTAACGGATGGAAAAAATACACCAATCTTAGGGGCAAATGTATATTTAGATGGTACTTACGATGGTAGTTCTACCGATAATGAAGGTAATTTTTCTTTTACTACTTCTGAAACAGGAACACAAACCATAATTGTATCCTTTATTTCTTTTGAAGAGTTTATTCTAAATATAGATGTTTCCAAAATGAAAAACATGTCTATAAAACTAAGAGAAGATGTAAATTCTTTAGATGCTGTAGTTATTAGCACAGGAACCTTTGAAGCTGGAGACAATGCTAAAGTTACCGCTCTAAAACCATTGGATATTGTAACTACTGCTAGTGCCTTAGGAGATTTTGTGGGTGCATTACAAACCTTACCCGGAACAGCAACTGTTGCAGAAGATGGAAGACTATTTGTTCGTGGTGGAGAAGCTGAAGAAACTCAAATTTTTATTGATGGTATTCGGGTTTTTACCCCTTTTACTCCATCGGCTAATAATATTCCTGTTCGTGGTAGATACTCTCCAATGTTATTTAAAGGTGTTAGTTTTTCTACTGGAGGATATTCTGCTGAATACGGGCAAGCACTTTCTAGTGTTCTCGCTTTAAACACTATAGACCAACCCATTCAAGAAGAAACAAATGTACAGTTAATGACAGTTGGTGTTGGTGTTGGTAATACACAAATTTTTGGTAAGAGTTCTCTAAGTGTAAATGCTTCATACATTAACCTAGCCCCATATCAAGAAATACTACCAGATAGAAATAATTGGATAAAAACTCCTGAAGTATCAAGTGGAGAAATGGTATATCGTTATCAATTTAAAGACGAATCCTTATTAAAAATATACGGTGCTTTTAGCTATACTAATTTCGATTTGATACAAGACAATATTAATTTTGAAGACGGTTTGCGTTTTGGATTGGAAAACAGAAATCTATATTTTAATACATCTTACAAGAAAAAATTCGGTGTAAACTGGCGTTTGGAAACTGGATTAAGTTTTACCAAC
The DNA here is from genome assembly GCA_964410075.1 of uncultured Polaribacter sp. GTDB lineage: Bacteria > Bacteroidota > Bacteroidia > Flavobacteriales > Flavobacteriaceae > Polaribacter. The sequence goes on along the minus strand of CAYPHE010000087.1, from coordinate 8,182 downwards.
GACACTAATAATTTTAATATAGATAATAGTTTAATTGATAATAATGATAACTCTCTACATGCAAAAGTGAAATTAAAAAAACAAATTTCTAACCGATTTAAAATAAGTTTTGGCTCTGAGTATTTTTTAACTGATTTTAATGAAGAATTTTCAACTCAATCTAATAATTTCGATTATGGTTTTAACAGTAACCTAGCTGCTTCTTTTGTTGAAACCGATTTTTATTTTTCTAAAAATATTGCTACTAAAGTGGGTTTACGTGCAGAATATAGTGAGTTATTAGACGAATTTACTTTATCTCCAAGAGCTACAATAGCGTATAAATTTGCAAAAAAAGCACAGTTTTCTTTAGCCTATGGTCAATTTTATCAAAATCCAAAAAACGATTTTTTAAAATTTATACAAAATGTTAAAGCAGAGAATACTTCTCATTTTATAGCCAATTTTCAATCGGTAACTAAAGATCAAATTTTAAATGTAGAAGCCTATTATAAGGATTACAACAGTCTAATACGTTATAATACTTTACAACCTAATTTTGCATCAGACTTTAACAATAATGGTTTTGGTTACGCACGGGGTGTTGACGTTTTCTGGAGACAAAATCAAAAAATTAAAAATACCGATTATTGGATTTCTTATTCTTATTTAGATACTAAAAGAAATTATAGAAATTATCCAAACACAGCAACACCAAATTTTGCACCAAAACACAATCTATCTGTTGTTGCAAAACATTGGATAGAAGATTGGAAAAGTCAAGTTGGTTTTGCGTACACTTTTGCTTCTGGCAGAAATTACACCAACCCAAATACAACCGATTTTTTAGGAGAGCAAACTAAGAATTTTAATTCTTTAAGTTTAAATTGGGCGTATTTAATCGATCAACAAAAAATATTGTATTTCTCTGTTAACAATGCTTTAGGAACCAAAAATATCTTTGGGTATAATTATGCAAACACTAGAAATAATAATGGTGTTTTTGAAAGAGAAGCCATTTTACCCAATGTAAACAGTTTCTTTTTTGTTGGCTTTTTCTGGACAATTAGCGACAATAAAAAAACAAATCAGTTAAACAATTTATAACTTTTGGCTAAGAGCTAACAAAAAACAATTCATCATTAAAATAATACAGTTCGGTATCAAACTTGTGTAAGGGTTTATAAAAGATAAGATATTTGAATTATAAAAATTATAAAAACATAAAACATCATGAAAAAATTACTTTTACTTATCGCAATTGCAATATGTTCCATTCAACTTACAAATGCACAAGAACAGACTTACGACATAACTGTAACCATTACAGGTTTAAATTCTAATAATGGTAAAGTTTTACTTGCCTTATACAAAGGAGAAAACAACTTTTTGAAAAAAAGATATAAAGGAGGAATTTCTAAAGTTACCGATAAAAAAATAACCTATGTTATTAAAAATGTTCCAAAAGGGGAATACGCAATTTCTTTCTTTCATGATGAAAATGACAATAACAAAATGGATACTAACTTTTTTGGTATTCCTAAAGAAGACTATGGTTGTTCTAATAATGCTACTGGTTTTATGGGACCTCCAAAATACAATGATGCTAAATTTCAATTATCAGAAAATAAAATCATAAACATTAACATCTAAAAGCAATGCTTAAAAAAATCTCTTATTATCTTCTGGCTATTTGCGCTGTTTCTATTGGCTTGTATCCTATTTTTTATTTTATAATCGATAGAAAATTTGGGTTATTATCTAGTAAATCAGATATTATTTTAGCAGATTTTGTTTGGAATGCAATGTTTTACACTCATATTGTTTTAGGAGGAATTGCACTTTTAATTGGCTGGATTCAGTTTAATAAAAAGTTTAGAATTAAAAACTTAACAACACACAAAAAAATAGGTAAAGTATATGTTGTAAGTTGTTTACTTAGTGGAATTTCTGGCTTTTACATTGCATTATACGCAACAGGAGGAATAACCACTCAGTTAGGTTTTACAGCTATGGCTACTTTCTGGTTTTTTACAACATTCTTTGCTTTTATAGCTATTAAAAAGGGAAATGTTATACAACATCAAAAACTAATGATTTTTAGTTATGCAACCTGTTTTTCTGCAGTAACATTAAGAATTTGGTTACCTATTTTAATAATTAACTTGGGAGATTTTTTATCGGCATATAAAATTGTAGCTTGGTTATCTTGGATTCCTAATGTTATTATAGCTTATTTAATTATCAAATATCAATTTAAAAATCAACAACTAAAAAATATATAAACATGAAAAAAACAATTACAATTATTGCGCTACTTATAGCTACTATTTCTGTAGCTCAAAGTAAATATCAAAACGGAATGAAAAAAGCTTTTCAATTATGGAATAATGGTAAAATGAACGAAGCTTCTCAATTATTTGAACGCATTGCAAAAGCTGAGCCAACAAAATGGAAACCAGCTTATTATTTTGCAAACATAGAAACCATTAGTAGTTTTAAAATTAAAGATGAAGCAACTTTAAATGCTAAATTAAAAAAGGCACAAGAGTATTTAGATTTAGCAAAAAATAATTCAGAAAACAATCCAGAAATAATTGCTGCACAAGCTTTAATAAACACAGCTTACATTGCTTTTGATGGTCAAAAATATGGAATGACACTTTCTGGAAAAAACACACAATTGTATGCTAAAGCATTAGAAATTGCTCCTAAAAACCCAAGAATTGTTTTAGCTAATGCAGAATGGAATATGGGAATGGCTCGTTATTTTGGCAAATCCTCTAAACCATATTGCGAACAAATACAACAGGCAATTACTTTAGCTAAAGAAGAACAAATTACTGAAGAATTTTACCCTAAATTTCAATTGAAAAGAGCGGAACAGCTTTTAAAACAATGCGAAAAATAGAGTACTTAAAGAATCTATAATATTAATATAAGCTTGTTGAGTTCCTATTTGATAATCAATAAAAGAATTTAGCAAGCTTATTTACAAGTTATATTAAAAAGCTTTAGCCAACTCTAAAAGCTTTATTGAAGTTTTATAATTTCTGGTAGTTGCAGTAACTTTTAGTTTCTTCTCAAACAAACTGTTAGTCAATTTACTTTTTCCAAATCCATTTGGGCAAAATAGATAAACCACATCTTCTATTAATGCAAACTGATCGTTTTCAGACTTTTTAAAATCGATCATTTTATTTTCTGGTTTTGTACTTAAAATTACAAAAGCTATAATTTTTTCTTTTTCAACTGAAAAAGGATTATCTGTAATAATCTTTTCCCATTCGTTTATTGTTTTAATAATTACAGGAACAGTATAAGTAAACTTTTTAAAAATTGCATTTTCTATTTTTTCAGATACAGTAGCTTTATCTTCTGAACTATTTAATAATACGTTACCACTTTGTATGTAAGTTTTTATATTCTTATAACCTAAACTTTCTAGCAGCAACCTTAAATCTGCCATTTGTAATTTATTTTTACCAGAAACATTAATTCCTCTAAGTAGAACGATATATCTATTCATTATTAATATTTTAAAAACAAACATAAAGTAAATTAAAAAAAAAATCAAACACATCGTTTTTAAAAAGAAATTGTATTTTTAAGTAAACTTTGTGAAGATGAAATTTCGAATTAAAATTCTTGTAATTTTCGCTATAATATTAGCTTCTTGTAATAATAATTCATTATTAGTTAGTGGATTAGAAGGCGTAAGTGAAAACATACAAGAAAAATATGCTCCAGATAAAAGAGTGGCTATTTTTGAAGTTCTTATAGATTATAAAGCAGATACTATTGTTGTTTCTGGTGAAACTAATTTACCAAAAGCACACCAAAAACTAATTGATAGTTTACAATCTTTAGATGTTTATTTTAAAGATAACATTCGCATTTTACCAGACACTACTATTGGAACTAAAAAATATGCTATTGCTAGAAATTCTGTTATCAACATAAGATCTAAACCCTCGCATTCTGCTGAGTTAGGTACACAGGCTTTACTAGGAATGCCACTACTTGTATTGGATAAAAAAGGTGATTTTTACCGAATTCAAACACCAGACCATTATATTTCCTGGGTCGATAAAGGCGGAATTCAATTAATGAATGATACTGAATTTAAAGATTGGAATACCGCTGAAAAAATAGTTTTTATTAGAAACTTTGGTTATGTATACGCAGATGAAAATTTTAAGAATATTATTTCTGATATTTCTTTGGGAGGAGTTTTAAAACTAACTAAAAACGCTACTAATTATTATGAAGTGGAATATCCTGACAAACGTATCGGATTTGTAAAAAAAGCTGATGCGCTGTTGTATAATGATTGGTTAAACCCTATTTCTACTTCAGGTGATGAAAAAGGTTACAATAGGTTTGCTATTGAAAGAACTGCAAAATCTATGCTTGGTTTTCCTTATTTATGGGGAGGTACTTCCGCAAAAGGAATAGATTGTAGTGGTTTTACTAAAATGGTCTATTTAATGAACGGTTATATTATTCCAAGAGATGCTTCTCAACAAATAAATGCAGGAGAAATCGTAGATAAAAATTTAAACTTTACAAACTTAGAAAAAGGCGATTTATTATTTTTTGGAAAAAAAGCAACATCAGAAAAAAAACAAAGAGTTACTCACGTGGGCATTTGGTTAGGAAACAATAAAATGGAATTCATCCATTCTTCTGGAAATGTACATATTTCTTCTATGGATGTTAGTCAAACTAATTATGATGAATTCAACAAAAACAGGTATTTAGGAAGCAGACGTTATTTGAATATAGTTGATAAAAACATTCAAAAAATAAAATAAAAAATCATTTACTATATTATAAATCAGTTTTTTACATAAAGACTTGTTTTTTTCTCTTTACAGTTGTTTTTTTACCAAATAACATTCTTTAAAAGTTAAAAAAAACTTAAAATTTCTTTGAATTTGTACTACCTTAGCTGAGAATAGATTTACTATTCCTTTTAAAATATTGTCTATGAAAGCCCCATTAATTCCTGTAAATGAAAAAGATAGACTTAAGGCTTTAAGAAGTTATAAAGTTCTACACACCAAAAAAGAAGAAGAGTACGACCAGATTACTTATTTAGCAAGTCATATTTCTGGTATGCCAGTTTCATTAATTTCTTTGGTAGATGACAAACAGGTTTGGTTTAAGTCTACTCACGGAATGGACATTTGTAGTAGTGATAGAAATGTTTCGTTTTGTAGTTACGCCGTTGGAGAAAAAGAACCTACTTTTATTATTAACGATACTAAACAACATAACGATTTTAAAAATCATGCTTATGCTAAATTAAAAGAAAAACCTGTAGTTTTTTATGCAGGAATTTGTTTGGTAGATAAAAACGGTTTTAAACTAGGCACACTGTGTGTAATAGATCATAAACCAAATACCATTTCTACATCTCAATTAAAAGCTTTACAAAAATTAGCAAAACAAGTTGTTAAGTTGATTGAGTTACATAAAGCCAACCATATTCTTGAAGATATTAAAACAGATTTAGAAGCAAAAAACGAAGAATTAAAAAACTTTGCTGGTATTGTTTCTCATGATATGAAAATGCCTTTGGCAAATATTATTGTTACCACAGATATTTTAAAAGCCAAATATGCTGAACAACTAGATGAACAAGCTATCAACTATTTACGCTATCTAAAACGGAGTTCATTTTCTCTTAGTGATTATATTACAGGTTTACTAAATCATTATGAAAGCGATAAACTAACCGAGGAAAATAGTGAAGAATTTGATGTACATCTTTTATTAGAAGAAATTGTAGAACTGCTAAATATTAATTTTGATTGCGAAATTAACCTACCAGAAAATAATTTTGACATGCGTTGCAACCGAGCAGCACTAGAACAAGTGTTTTTAAATTTAATAGGTAACAGCTTAAAATACAACGATAAAAAACGTATTATTATAAATGTAGAAGCTAGCGAATATAAAGACAAATATTTCTTTAAGGTTTCTGATAACGGTATTGGTATTTCTGAAGAAAAACAAGATAAAATTTTCGATTTATTTTCTATTGTTGGCAATATGGATAGAGATGGAAAACGTGGAAGTGGTATTGGTTTAGCAACTGTAAAAAAACTAGTAACTAGTCTTGGAGGAGCAATTACTTTAACTTCTAAAGTAAACTATGGAACCACTTTTGAATTCTCTATAAAAAAAGAAACAAGCTTACTTGCTAAAATTTAATGTAAATTAATAGACACAAAAAAACCTCATTAGTTTTATATACTAATGAGGTTTTTTAATTTATATAAAAAATGTTTCTAGTACAATACTCTAAAACGAATAGTACCTTCTATTTCTCTTAGTTCTTTTAAAACTTCTTTGCTATATTCTTTATCTAAATCTGTAATCACATAACCCACTTTAGGGTCTGTAGATAAAAACTGCCCATTTACATTTAAATTGTATTTGGCCAATACCTTATTTATGTTAGCCATTACACCTGGTACATTTTTATGAATGTGTAAAAAACGGTGTGCATTTGTTTGTCTTGGTAAACGAATGTTTGGAAAGTTTACAGCATCTACTGTATTTCCAGAATTGATATATGCCATAATTTTACTCGGTACAAAATCTGCAATATCTCTTTGCGCTTCTTCTGTACTTCCACCAACATGAGGTGTTAAAATAACATTATCTAAACCTTGTAATTCTGTATGAAATTCGCCATTTTTTCTTGGCTCTTCAGGATAAACATCTACTGCTGCTCCAGCTAATTTACCACTTTTTAGAGCAGCTACTAAAGCAGGAATATCTACCACAAAACCTCTTGCTAAATTTACTAAAATTGCGCCCTCTTTCATTTGTGAAATTTCATTTTCACCAAAAAAGTTTTTGTTCGCAGCATTGTCATCAACATGTAAACTTACAGCATCTGCAATAGATAATAACTCTTCTAAAGAACTTACTTTTGTTGCATTTCCAAGAGCTAATTTATCTTCTACATCATAATAGTAAACATCCATTCCTAAAGCTTCTGCTAAAACCGATAGTTGTTTACCAATATTACCGTAACCAACAATACCTAATTTTTTACCACGAACTTCTCTAGAACCTGCAGCTGTTTTTTGCCATTCGCCATTATGTATTTCTGTACTTCTTTGAAAAACAGAACGCATTAACATAATAATCTCGCCAATAGCCAACTCAACCACAGAACGAGTATTGCTGTAAGGAGCATTAAAAACAACTATTCCTTTTTCTTTACACGCTTCTAAATCAATTTGTTTGGTACCAATACAAAACGCACTAACTACCATTAATTTTTCAGCAGCATCTACTACTTTTTGAGTTACGTTTGTTTTAGAACGAATTCCTAAAACGTGTACATCTTTTATTTTTTCAATCAGTTCGTCTTCAGACAAACTTTTAGAAACCGTTTCTACAGAAAAACCATCTTTGGTTAACTTCTTAAAAGCATCTGGATGTACGTTTTCTAATAATAAAATTTTAATTCTGTTCTTTGGGTATTATATATTTCTTGGCAAATCGTTTACGTATAAAAATTCATCTAAATTTGGGGCAATATGGTCTGCATTTTTAGTCGTTTTTTCTCTAGAAACATTTTCGGTATATGCAAAAAATTTATCTGCAACACCAGCTTCTCTAGTTACGTAATCGCTATAACCATCGCCTATAACTTGTATTTCTCCTTCTAAATGCATGTCTTTTAAACACTGTATTTTTCCATTGTGTTTAGAAAGTACATTATCGGCATCAAAGCCAATAATTTTTCCATTTTCAGAAAATTCAAAAGTGTTTGCATACACTCTTTCAGAAGGTATATTGTATTCTGCTACAATAGGATCTATAAATTCTTTAAATCCACAAGATATTACATAAATACTATCTGCAAATTCTTCAAAAAAGGATTTATTGCTTTCAATAGACTTAGAAACTTGTTTTCTTAAAGCTTTTACCAAAGCATCTAAATCAGATTTATTTGCTTCTAGTAGTTTAATTCTTCTTTCTAAAGATTCTGTAAAAGAAATTTCACCGTCAATCCCTAAATTTGTAATGTCTATTATTTGCTGAATAATAGCATCTTTATTCGGATTATTTTCAAGGGTAATTTCAGCTAAAACATCAAGTGCTTCAACTTTAGTTAATGTGCTGTCAAAGTCGAAAATATAATTTCTTTTCTCTTGAATCATCTTACAAATAT
>CAYPHE010000086.1:0-9536 GCA_964410075.1 uncultured Polaribacter sp. | reverse complement strand
GCTAAAATGAAGCCTAAAAGTTTAGCCGTTTTTAATTCAAATGATATTTACCCCATAAGTGCAGACAGTACAATGCCATTTGAGCAACATCGTGATATCTTTTATTTGACAGGTGTAGACCAAGAAGAAAGTGTTTTGTTTTTATTTCCAGATTGCCCTAACGAGAATCTACGAGAGGTGTTATTTGTAAGAGAAACTAATGAGCATATTGCCATTTGGGAAGGTGAAAAACTAACTAAAGCAGCAGCTACTAAAACGAGCGGAATACAAACTATTTATTGGTTGCAAGATTTGGAAAAGGTACTCTTTGAAATGTCTACGTATGCTGATACATTTTACATTAATACTAACGAACATTATAGAGCTTCAGTTGAGACAGAAACACGCGAGGATCGTTTTACAAAATGGTTGTTAGCCAAATATCCTGCGCATCAAACTGCAAAAAGCAATCCTATCTTACAACATCTACGCTCTTTAAAAGATCCTATTGAAATCGATTTAATTCAGAAAGCTTGTAATATTACAGAAAAAGGGTTTAGAAGACTTTTAAACTTTGTAAAACCCAATGTTTGGGAATACGAAATTGAGGCAGAATTGTTACACGAATTTATTAGAAATCGTTCTAAAGGTTTTGCATATACGCCAATTATTGCTTCTGGGAATAATGCAAATGTTTTACATTACATAGAAAACAATCAACAATGTAAGAATGGCGATTTAATTTTATTAGATGTAGCCGCAGAATATGCAAACTACGCAAGCGATTTAACAAGAACTATTCCTGTTTCTGGTAAATACAATAAAAGACAAAAAGAAGTTTACAACGCCGTTTTACATGTAAAAAAGGAAGCTACAAAAATGTTATTACCTGGTGTTATCTGGAAAGAATATCACATAGAAGTTGGTAAAATAATGACTGCCGAATTATTAAAACTAGGTTTATTAGACAAAGCTGATGTGCAAAACGAAGACAAAAACTGGCCTGCTTATAAAAAGTATTTTATGCACGGTACAAGTCATCATATGGGATTGGATACGCATGATTATGGTTTATTGCACGAACCTATGCAAGCCAATATGGTGTTTACTGTAGAACCAGGTATTTATATACCTAATGAAGGTTTTGGTATTCGTTTAGAGGATGATGTGGTTATTCAAGAAAAAGGCGAGCCTTTTAATTTAATGCAAAACATTCCTATTGAAGTAGAGGAAATTGAAGAATTAATGAACAAATAAGTACAGATTAAAACCAAAAACCTAAATTAAATAATATTTGACTTTGGTTATTGTCTGTATTAAAGCTGTATTTTATTTCTATTGGTCCTACAAAACTATCATAACTTAAACCAATGGCATAACCAGATCTTAAATTGTTAAATATATCTATAGCTTTAAAAACATTACTATCTAATTTTGCGTAATTGGCAATTACAGTTCCATAAATTTTTTCTCCGAATAAATATCTAAAATCGAATTGAGTTTTCAGAAAAGAATTGTCTCGTAATTCTGCAAAATCATATCCATAAAAAGGTATAAATGTATTGATGTAATTTTGATTATAACCACCTAAATAAAAATCAAAAATATTTGAAGATACATCTTTTAAAGAAAAACCTGCTTGAGAAGTGTTTTGAAAAGTTAATCTTTTGCTTATAGGTATTGCATAACCTATGGTTCCAAGAGCTTGTCCAAAAGGTTGAAAATTATTATTAAAATCTGAAGACGCTAAGTACCATTTAAAATTTAAATCTGCATAAAAACCTTTAGTAACAAAATATCTTTTATCATAGGTATCTAGCTTTAAAAAACCAAATAAGCTTAAATAATGACTGTTATCTATATTTGTTTTTTCGTTTTCTGTAGTAATTGTTTCTGTGGTTGCTTTTAAGAATTTATGTTCTCCACCAAAACCAAGTGCAAACTTTCTGTTAAAAGTAGTTTGGGCATAAAGCTGATTTGTTAAGTCGTTGTAACGAAAATCGATACTACTAACTTGATTAATTTCTTCTTCGAGTGGATTAAAACCCAAATTTGTTCTAAAGTGATTGAATCTAGATTTGAATCCGTAACTTAAAAAAATTCCATTATCAACAAAATAATTGACATCATATCGTAAATTATCTCCAAGAACTACATTTCCAGAAAAAATATCATTTTTACCAAATACGTTCTTTTTCCTATAATTAACTAGTAATCCAGATTTGTATAAAAAATCGTAATGTACACCTAAACCAACTTCTGAATTTTGACTGCTTTCTCGAACATTAAAACTTAACAAATAGGAATTATCAACTTTTCTAATGAGATTATATTCTATAGTTTCAAAATTTTTAGTTGCAGAAAGTAAGTGTACTTTTTTTGAGATTTCTTTTCTAGTTAAGGTATCTCCTTCAATAATATCTAACTTTCCTAGAATATATCCTCTTGTATATTTGTCATTTCCTGAAACTGCAATATCAGAAATTGCTAGCTTAGGAAACTTCATTTTAATGATATTTCTTGGTTTTTTTACAATTTGTTTTTTTGCTATTTCTGCTAAAGCTTTTTTATGTTTTCTAGCTTCTTTAATTCCAATTTCCAAGATAGAATCCTTCTCAGCAAAATCTACAACGGTATAATTGTAAATATTAGGGTGAATATATAAATCTACTTTTTCTTTTTCTAACTTACTCTTTTTATACATGTTATAATTGCTTACTTGTGTAAGAATATCTAATGCAGAGTTTAGCTCTTTTCTATCGTATAATTTCCCCTCAACATCAACACCAATAACAATATCAATACCTTTATCTCTCATAATACTTACAGGAAAATTATTAGCAATACCACCATCTACTAACAATTTATTCTCGCACATTATAGGATTTAATAGCGTTGGAAAAGAACCACTTGCGCGAAGTGCCAATGGAAGAGAACCCTTTTCTAAAATAACTTCTTCACCAGATTCTACATCTGTTGCAATACAAAAAAAGGGTACAGAAAGTTTAGAAAAATCTTGATTACCATCTACGGAGTCAAACAACTCCATAAGCATATTTAAAACATTTTGACCTTTAGAAACTCCTCTTGGTAGACCTAATTTTTTATTAATTATAGGTAAACTAATTATCGATTTTTCATCAAACTCCCTATCAAAAAAAGGCGATGCTTTTCTAGGTAGTTTATCTTGTATGAGTTCTAAAAAATCGGTTTTTAAAACCAATTCTTCTATTTGATTTGCAGTGTAGCCAGCAGCATACAGGCCACCAATTATGGCTCCCATACTTGTTCCACCAATATAATCTAAGCAAATACCAGCATTGTCTATCTCTTTTAAAACTCCAATATGCGCAAACCCCTTAGCGCCACCTCCACTTAAAACCAAACCTATTTTTGGTTGTTTTTTTTGTGAAAAAACACTAAACGAAAAAATTAAAAACCATAAAATGAATAGTTTTTTCATAACTTTTTTTGGTGAAAGTAATCGTGTACTTTTTTTGCTCTAGCATTCCCAATTACATTTTCTAGTTCTTCTAATGAAGCTTCTTTAACTCGTTTTGCCGATTTAAATTTACGTAATAAATTTGTAATTGTCTGCTTACCAATGGTCGGTATCAATTCTAATTCACTCTGTATTGCGGATTTACTTCGTTTATTTCTATGTAAAGTAATTCCAAAACGATGGGCTTCGTTTCTAGCGTGCTGAATAATTTTAAGTGTTTCCGATTTTTTATCTAGGTATAAAGGAACAGAATCACCTGGATAATAGATTTCTTCCAAACGTTTGGCAATGCCAATTATAGCTATTTTGCCTCGTAGACCTAAAATATCTAAACTTTTTAAGGCTGATGATAACTGTCCTTTTCCACCATCTATAACAATTAACTGAGGTAAGGGCTCGTCTTCTGCCAATAAACGCTTGTATCTTCTATACACCACTTCTTCCATAGAACCAAAATCATCTGGTCCAACAACGGTTTTTATATTGTAATGTCTGTAATCCTTTTTGCTAGGTTTTCCATCTTTAAAAACTACACAGGCAGCAACAGGATTGGTTCCTTGAATGTTAGAATTATCGAAACACTCTAAATGACGCGGTTCTTCGTGTAATCGTAAATCCTTTTTCATTTGACTCATAATTCTTTTTACGTGCCTATCTGGATCTACAATTTTAATTTGCTTAAATTGCTCTTGACGGTAATATTTTGCATTTCGTTCAGAAAGTTCAACAATGCGCTTTTTATCTCCTAGTTTTGGAACAGTTACTTTTAAATCCTCTCCTAAATCTACTTTAAAAGGCACATAAATTTCTGGTGATTGAGAATTAAAACGTTGTCTAATTTCTACAATAAAAAGTTCTAATAATTCTTTGTCGGTTTCGTCTAATTTCTTTTTAATTTCTGTGGTGTGCGACTGAATAATACTTCCGTTAGATAATTTTAAAAAGTTTAAATACCCATGAGATTCATCAGAAATTACAGAAAACACATCTACATTGTTTATAGATGGATTTACAATCGTAGATTTTGCTTGGTAACTATTTAAACGTTCTAATTTCTCTTTAATTTGCTGCGCTTTTTCAAACTCCATATTCGCAGCAAAATCTAACATCATTTGTTTAAAACGCTCTAAACTTTCTTTAAAGTTTCCTTTAATAATGTTTTTAATTTCTTTAATAGATTGATTGTAGTGTGCTTCCGTCTCTAAACCTTCGCAAGCTCCATTACAGTTACCCAAATGATATTCTAAACAAACTTTGTATTTGCCTTCATTAATTTTTTGAGCGCTTAAATCGTACTTACAGGTTCGGAGAGAATACAACTCTTTAATTAAATCTAAAAGAATGCGAACCGTTTTTACAGAAGTATAAGGCCCAAAATATTCCGACCCATCTTTAATAACTCTTCTGGTTAAAAAAATTCTCGGAAATCGCTCGTTTTTTATACACAACCAAGGGTAACTTTTATCGTCTTTTAGTAAAACGTTATAGCGCGGTTTGTACTTTTTAATTAAGTTGTTTTCAAGAAGTAATGCATCAGTTTCTGAGTTAACAACAATGTGTTTGATATCTGCAATTTTTTTTACCAAAACTCTAGTTTTACCATACTCGTGGTTTTTGGTAAAATAAGAACTCACTCTTTTTTTTAGGTTTTTGGCTTTGCCAACGTAAATGATAGTTCCCTCTTTATCGTAATATTGATAAACACCAGGCGTATTCGGTAAAGTTTGTAATTGCAGTTGAATATGAGCATCCATAAAAACAAAATTACGTTATTTTAATTTTTATAAATGATATATTTCTATTGTATGTTGGTTGTTTAATTTATTTTTTCTTCAAAAAAATGAGTATATTTTTTACAAAGTTTTATACTAAAATTATAAACCTTGTTACCTTATAACTCTGAAACTTTTTAAATAACTACTCAGGAATTTCTCTATAATTATCTAAACTTAGTGTCCAGTCATACTTTTTGAAATCAATATTTTTTGGTTTCTCGGGTGTAATTTTATACTTGAATAAAATCTTTTTTGCTCCGCAAAGCCCTCCAAAATCACCCCTAAACCAAGAAAATAAGGCAACAGTTTCTGCTGTTTTACTTTCAGCATTATAAGTAGTATAATCGTTTAAAAACTTTGTGGTCATAAAATCAAACTCTTTATCTAAATTTTCTGCAGAGTAAATAGCTACTGGGGGACAGCTTTTTGCGCCACAGTTTAAAGCAAAATGAATACGCCAATCAATATCATTTACCCTTAGTTTACGCTCCCACTTTGGGCGAAACCATTTTCTCAAGTATCCAAGACTAATTTTTATACGTGACTTTCGTAAAATATCGTGCTCAATATCATCAAAAGACAATAATTCTCCTGCAATTTTTACTCTTTCTTTTTTAAAATATGCGCCTTTATCGTTGTAAGCTTCTGGATTTTCGGTTAACGAAATTTGTATAAAAGCATTGTAAATATTTACCCAAAAAGCAATTTTTTCATCATCGGTTTTAAGCTGATTTACCAAATTTTCTAAAGTACTTTCCTCTAAGACAGCAACTTGTTTATCAAAAGCATTTTTGTTTTTTATATTTTCTAAAAGCTGTTTAGAAACCTCTACATAATTTATTGTACTTTGTCCGTAAATTGAAGTTACTAGTAAACAAAACGTAATCAAAAAGATTTTTTTCATGGCTTTTTTTAAAATGTATCTATGTTATTAAGTATTATTATTCCTGTTTACAATGAGCAAGAAAACCTTGTAAAAAGATTGTCGTTTTTAAACAAACAAGCTAACAAATTACCAGTTGAAATTATTATTTCTATTTCTCCAGAAACTACAGATAAAAGTGAAATTATTTGCAAACAATTTGATAAAGTTACCATTTTTCATTGTCCTAAAAAAGGAAGAGCTTTTCAAATGAATTTTGGTGCGTCAAAAGCAAAGGGAGCTGTTTTTGCTTTTTTACATGCAGATGTGCAACTTCCAGACGATTTTTACCAACAAATAACAACCGCTGTTTCAAATGGTTTTAAAGCTGGCTTTTTTTCCTATAAATTTGATATTGAAACCCCTTTGCTAAATTTGAATAGTAAGTTTACAACCAAAGACGGCATATTTGCTGGTGGCGGAGACCAATGCCAATTTTTTACCAAAGAAATATTTAAAAAACTAAATGGTTACGACGAAAAATATTGCATTATGGAAGATTTTAAAATGATGGATAATTTGCGAAAAAATAATATAAAATACACCATTATTCAATCTAAAGCTACTGTAAGTGCCCGTAAATATGATAACAATTCTTGGTTAAAAGTAAATTTGGTTAACGGTTATGTTTTTTTAAAATACAAACTTGGTTTTTCTCCTTTAAGCTTAAGAAAATCTTATAAGAATTTACTGCGCGAAACTGTGTAGGTTTTAAAAGAAATTTAACCTTGCGATAATATTGGTTATTATTTCTTAATAATTATGTAATTTTGCTAGTCCAACTTGGATACTATAAAAAATGGAAACATTAGCAGCCGCAAAAGAAAATTTAACTTCAAAAGGTTTTTTAAACATTGATACTTCTGGTGTAGATTACATCAAAGAAATTATTCGTTTAAAAAAAGAAAAAAATGCGGTTTTACTAGCTCACTATTATCAAATTGATGAAATACAAGAGTTAGCAGACTTTGTTGGAGATAGTTTAGCATTGGCTCAAAAAGCTGCAGAAACAGATGCGGATATGATTGTTTTTGCAGGGGTTCATTTTATGGCAGAAACTGCAAAAATTTTAAATCCTGATAAAAAAGTAATTCTACCAGATTTGTTAGCAGGTTGTTCTTTAGCAGATTCTTGTCCACCAGAAAAATTTGCAGATTTTAAAAAGCAACATCCAAACCATAAAGTTGTTACTTATATTAATTGTTCTGCAGAAATTAAAGCGTTAAGTGATGTAGTTTGTACCTCTTCAAACGCTAGAAAAATAATTGATTCTTTTCCAGAAGACCAACCCTTAATATTTGCACCAGATAAAAACTTAGGAGCTTATCTAAACAAAGAAACGGGTAGAGAAATGTTACTTTGGGATGGTGCTTGTATTGTACACGAAGCATTTTCTATGGAAAAACTAATTACTTTATTTAAAGAGCATCCAGATGCAGAATTAGTAGCTCACCCAGAATCTGAAGCGCATTTACTAAAAGTAGCCAAATACATTGGTTCTACTTCTGGCTTATTAAACTACGTAAAAAACAGCCCTAAGAAAAAGTTTATTGTAGCTACAGAAGCAGGTATTTTATTTAAAATGTTACAGGAAAACCCTGATAAAGAAATTATTCCTGCACCTGCAAAAGAAGACAACACTTGTGCTTGTAGCGAATGTGCTTATATGAAAATGAATACCTTAAAAAAACTGTATTTGTGTTTAGAACACGAATTACCAAGTATAGAGGTTGATGCAGAATTGAGTAAAAAAGCAATTTTACCCATAGAAAGAATGTTAGAACTTTCTAAATAAGATGTCTTTTAAAACAGAAAAAGAAAACATATTTGAAACCGATGTTTTAGTAATCGGTTCTGGAGTTGCAGGCTTAACTTTTGCCTTAAAAATGGCAACTCAATTTCCAGATTTTACAGTAACCATTGTAACCAAAGATACCAAAGACGAATCAAATACTAGATACGCACAAGGTGGTATTGCTACCGTTTTTAACAAAGCTGTTGATAGTTTTGAACAACATATAAAAGATACCTTAGTTGCTGGTGATGGCTTGTGCGACGAAGCTATTGTAAAAATGGTTATAGAAGAAGCTCCTGATCGATTGAATGAATTGATTGAATGGGGTACCAAATTCGATAAAAATAAAAAAGGCGAGTACGATTTAGGAAGAGAGGGAGGACATTCTCAAAATCGAATTCTGCATCATACAGATATGACTGGTGCCGAGATTGAACGTGCTCTGTTGCATCAAATCAACATACAAAAAAACGTTCAATTTCTAACCCACCATTTTGCGATTGACTTTATAACAGAACACCAAGTAAAGAAAACCGAAACAAAACGAAATCAAAATATTACTTGTTATGGTGCTTATGTTTTAGACGAAAAAGAAAACATTGTAAAAACCATAGTTAGTAAATATACATTATTGGCTTCCGGTGGCGCTGGTCAGGTATACGAAAGCACTACAAACCCAGTTATTGCAACTGGAGATGGCATAGGAATGGCTTATAGAGCTAAAGCTGAAATTAAAGAGATGGAATTTATTCAATTTCATCCAACTGCATTGTACAACCCAAAAGAATATCCTGCTTTTTTAATTTCTGAAGCAGTTAGAGGTTTTGGTGGAAAACTAAAAGATATTGATGGTAATGCTTTTATGCACCTTTACGATAAAAGGGAAGAATTGGCTTCTAGAGATATTGTAGCCCGTGCTATTGACAACGAATTGAAAAAAAGTGGTGCAAGCCATGTATATTTAGACTGTACACATTTAGATATTAAAGAGTTTAAAACACACTTTCCTAATATTTATAACAAGTGTGCTTCTTTAGGAATTTATATAGAAAAAGATATGATTCCTGTAGTACCTGCAGCCCATTATATTTGTGGAGGAGTTGCAGTTGATAAAAACGGAAAAACGTCTATAAAAAACCTATATGCTTGCGGTGAAGTAACTAGAACTGGTTTACACGGAGGAAACAGACTAGCTTCCAACTCGTTATTAGAAGGTTTGGTTTTTGCTCATAATTCTTTTAAAGAAATTAAAAAGAAAATTGTAACTGAAAAAATGCCTGAAAACATTCCTGCTTGGGATACCAAAGGCACTTCTAAAAATTTAGAAAAAGTATTAACCACACACGATAGAAACGAAGTAAAAACCATAATGACCAATTATGTAGGTATTGTTCGTTCTAACGAAAGACTAACTAGAGCAGAAAAGCGTTTGCGAATTTTGTACGAAGACAATAAAAGTTTATACAATAGATCTGAGCTTTCTGTAGATTTGTGTGAGCTAAGAAATTTAATTACAACCGCATATTTAATTACGCAATTTTCTATGCAAAGAACCCAAAATGC
>CAYPHE010000085.1:0-9660 GCA_964410075.1 uncultured Polaribacter sp. | reverse complement strand
CTTTAGTAGCTTGTCTTTGTGCATCATTAAAGTAAGCAGGTACAGTAATAACAGCTTGAGAAACGTCAGTTCCTAAATAATCTTCAGCTGTTTTTTTCATTTTTTGAAGTACCATTGCAGAAATTTCTTGAGGCGTGTATAAACGACCATCAATATCTACTCTTGGTGTATCATTATCTCCTTTTACAACTTTGTAAGGTACTCTTTCTGCCTCGTTAGAAGATTCAGAATATTTATTACCCATAAAACGTTTTATAGAAGATACCGTTTTAGTAGGGTTAGTTACAGCCTGTCTTTTTGCAGGATCTCCAATTTTACGTTCTCCACCTTCTACAAATGCAACAATAGATGGTGTAGTTCTTTTTCCTTCAGCATTAGGAATTACAACTGGCTCATTACCTTCCATAACAGAAACACATGAGTTGGTTGTTCCTAAATCGATTCCTATAATTTTACTCATAATTTATATATTTTATTCGTTTTTCAATTTTACACAAACAAATAGTCAAAGTGTGTGCCAGTTAAATTTTGAATAAAAAATGGCATAATTTAAATAAATTTGAATAAAAATGTGACATATTGACACAAACTGTGTCTATATAATTAGAAGAAAAGAATGAATACTTCAAATCTTAAAAATTCAATTAATTAAAAACAACAATTATGAGTAAATTAAATGAGAAAGTTACTTTGTACAAAAAATTTATGGATGATAGAAATATACGTTCTAATACCGAATTGTTAACAGCTGTAACAAAAGGATTAGGACCTTCTATTTATAATAAAGATGCTGAAACTGTGTCTAGTTCAGATCCTAAAGAATTAGCTACAGTTAAAAATAATTTCTTAATTAAAAAATTAGGTTTAGAGGATAGTGCAGCATTAGATGCAGGTATTGAAGAAGTAATGGAGAGAATAGGGAAATCTGAAAGAAATAAATACAGAGCATGTGTTTATTATATGCTAGTTAAAAAATTTGATAAAGAAGCTATTTACGGTTTTTAGAAATATAATAGTTTTTTAACATTAAAAAATCCAATTCGTTGAATTGGATTTTTTTACATTTACACTAATTGTATTGTCTATTTTTATGTCTCAATTTATTAGTGTTTTTGATATGCTTAAAATTGGAATTGGTCCATCGAGTTCACACACGTTAGGACCTTGGCGCGCTGCACAAGCATGGGTTAAAAAAATAAAAAACACGCAAGTTTTTGATGCTATTGATGAAATAAAGGTAGACTTATACGGTTCTTTATCTTTAACAGGCAAAGGGCACGCAACTGACTTGGCTATTTTATTGGGTTTAAGTGAAGCTGATCCAGAATATATTCCTATTGAAGACATTTTTACGATTGTAGACAGAATTAACACACAAGAGGAAATTTATTTTAAAGGAGGTAAGAAAATTGTTTTTCCAAATAACGCGATACAGTTTCATAGAGAATTTTTGCCATTCCATGCCAATGGAGTAACTTTTAAAGGTTTTTTAAAAGGTAAAGAAATATCAACGGAAACCTATTATTCTATAGGAGGTGGTTTTATTGTACAAGAAGCTGATAATTTGGGAGATAGTATTGAAATCAATAAAAAAAACTTTCCGTACCCAATTAATAGAGCCAAACAGTTAGAAGATTATTGTGAGCAAGAAAATGTATTGATTTCTGATATTGTTTTTAAAAACGAGTTGGAAATTAATTCTGCTGAAAAAATAGATTTAGAGTTGCAACGTATTTGGGATACCATGCTAGAGTGTATGTATATTGGTTGTCATACAGAAGGGAAACTTCCTGGAGGTTTAAATGTAAAACGAAGGGCTTTTGATACGCATTACAAATTAATTAAGGAAGCACCATATTCCAGTCCAAAAGAATGGATTACAGCTATAAGAAGTTCTGAAGTAAAATTTAGAGAGATTTTAAAATGGGTAAGTTGTTTTGCGTTATCTGTAAATGAAGTAAATGCTTCTTTAGGCAGGGTTGTTACAGCGCCAACTAACGGAAGTGCAGGAGTAATTCCTGCTGTTCTAATGTATTATTTGGTCATAGAAAATCACGAGGCAGGATTTAAAGAAATCAAACAATTTTTATTAACCGCAGGAGAAATTGGCAGTATTTTTAAAAAAAATGCCACAATTTCCGCCGCAATGGGAGGTTGTCAGGCAGAAATAGGCGTATCTTCTGCAATGGCAGCAGCGGCATTAACAGAATTGTTAGGAGGTTCTCCTGCACAATCTTTAGTAGCTGCAGAAATAGCAATGGAACATCATTTAGGGCTAACTTGCGACCCCATTGGAGGTTTGGTTCAAGTACCCTGTATAGAACGAAATTCTATGGGAGCTATAAAGGCAATTCATGCTGCTGAAATTGCTTTAGAAACCAACCCAAAAGAATGTTTGGTTCATTTAGATGAAGTGATTGATACAATGTGGGAAACCGCAAAAGATATGCACAAAAATTACAAAGAAACTTCAGAAGGCGGTTTAGCAATTAACGTAGGTTTAGCGGATTGCTAAAAAGAATTATGAATTACGAATTAATTTAGATTTCTCTGTCATTTAAAATTCGCAATTCATAAATTGATTTGGTTTATCTCGTAAAAACCAACTCGTTTCCAGAAGATAATTCTTTAGAAAAACCGTAGCCTTCTGTGTTAAATCCTTTTAATTCTTCTAATGTATTTACATTATTTTCTAAAATATAGCGTACCATAAAACCACGTGCTTTTTTAGCATACGTCATAATAGTTTTATATTGTCCGTTTTTAAAATCTTTAAAAACAGGAGTAATCATAGGTACTTTAAGTGTTTTTTTAGGAAGTGCTTTAAAATATTCGGCACTTGCCAAATTAATTAGCAACTCGTTATCTTCTAATTCTTCGTTTAAAGAAACAGCCAAAGTAGTATCCCAAAATTTGTACAAATTATCTTTTCTACCAACTTTTAATTTTGTGCCCATTTCTAAACGATAAGGTTGAATTAAATCTAAAGGTTTTAATAAGCCGTACAAGCCAGATAAAATTCTAAGTTTGTCTTGCATGATGTCAATTTTATCTTCAGGTAGAGTATGTACATCAATTCCTAAAAAAACGGCTCCAGTAAAAGCGTAAATGGCTTGTTTTGCATTTTCTTTTGTAAATGGAGTTTCCCAATTTTGATTGCGCTCATAATTTAGTGAAGCTAAATCATTAGAAATAGACATTAAATCTGCTATTTTTTTCTTAGAAAGACTTTTTAATTTTTTATTTAGTGTTTCAGACTGAGCTAAAAAACGTGGATTTGTATGTTTGCTTATAGGAACTTCATTCTCGAAATCTAAAGATTTTGCAGGAGATATAATTATTTTCATGTTGTTGAAATCTTAAAAAATATAAATGATAAAATTAGCCAGTATTTTAAAATATAGTGTTAAAAAAACAGCAATTTTATCTGATAAACCTATTTGAAAAATCGATAGCTTTTTTAAAAGTAAAAATTAATTTTAAAATTAAAAAAACTATTCGCAACTTGTAACGCCAAATTTAAAAATTAACTATTTCGTTTGAATAAAGACCAAGCACTTGTTGCGCGTTTGCAAAATAAAGCATTAAAAGATAGTGCTTTTAGCGAGTTATTAGATGCTTACCAAGAGCGTTTGTATTGGCATATTAGAAAAATAGTAGTTACACACGAAAATGCAGATGATGTGTTGCAAAATACCTTTATAAGGGTGTATAAAAGCATTAATAAATTTGAAGGGAAAAGTGCTTTACATACGTGGATGTATAGAATTGCGTATAACGAGTCTATGCGATTTTTAGAAAAAAACAAGAAAAAATCTTACGATAATATAGATGAAATTTCAAGTAATCATTTAGAAGTTTTATTTGAAGATGAGTATTTTGATGGAGATGAAATTCAAAAAAAACTACACAAAATCATAGAAGGTCTAAAAGAAAAACAAAGGCGCGTTTTTCAAATGAAATATTTTGACGATTTAAGTTTTAGGCAGATTTCTGATATTTTAAGTATTTCTGAAAGTACCTTAAAATCGACTTATTATACAGTTGTAAAAATTATAGAAGAAAAAATATTTTTATAAAATCCAAACTATTTTAAAATAGTAGGGTCAAATAATATATTATGGGAAAATCAACAGAAAATAGCAACAAAGACCCTTTTTTAAAGAAAGGTTTACAAGGTAATATTGCTAAACATCATAAAACATATTTAGGAACTAATGTCCCTGAAGGATATTTTGCGAAATCAAAAATCTCTATTTTAGAAAAAATTAAAGAAGAGCAACAAGTTGTTGAGGCTCCCAAAAAACAAAAAATATTTTGGTTACAAACTAAATTTAGATATATGGCAGCAGCATCTGTTGTATTCTTATTGAGTTTAACAATTTGGTTGCAAAATGTTAAATCTAACACAGAAGAAAGTCAAGTAAACGTAGAATTGTTATCTTTTAATGAAGATGTTTTATTAGATGCACTATTAATAGATGACACTCAAATGAATGCCTTTGCAGAAGCAACATTAATTAATGAGGTTGTTATAAAAGCAGAACTTTCTGAACAAAATTTAGATAATTTAATATTAGATTCTATGATTTCAGAAGACTCATTATTAGATGATTACTTAGGGAATGAGCTGATTGAAAATATTATTTTATAAAATTTTTAATTTTTTTTCAAACTATTTTAAAAAACGAGGTTCTAAGAATTAGAAACAATAATTAACTAAAAAATTATAATTATGAGAACTTCAATTTCAACAAAGAGTATTTTAAGATCAAGTATTTTATTTTTCTCGATTACCGCATTTATTTTATCAGCATTATTACTTACTTCTTGTTCAGAATCAGAACCAGTTGATTCTTTAGAAACAGAATTAGATTTGTCTGACCAAGCTTTAATTGCCGAAATAGAAACCGCAGCAAAAATAACTGTAACTGCATCAGATTTACCAACAGCAGCAGCAAATGCTTTTAGTGGAGATTTATCTGATACTTATATAAAAAGCGTACAAGTAGCAGAAGGTTTAGGATTTAAAGTAACTTTAGGAACTGATGACGAATCTAGAGAAGAAGAAACTAGTGAAGCGTTTTTATCTAGAGAAGGAAGAAAATTAAAAGATAATGATGAGCGAAGAAAGAAACGTAGAGCTCAATGTTTTCAATTTGTTTTTCCTATAGACTTTATTATGCCAGATGATTCATCAATTACTTTAGAAAGCAAAGAAGATTGGTCATTAATTAGAGAATGGTATGCAGCAAACCCAGATGCAGAAGGAAGACCAACTTTAGTATTTCCTTTAGATGTAACTTTAGAAGATGGTACAGTACAAACTTTAATAGATAATGAAGAGTTAAAAGCTGTAAAAGATTCTTGTAAAAAAGGAAAGGATAAAAGAAAATGTTTTAGACTAGTATTACCTGTAACTTTTACAATGCCAGATGCTACAGAAATAACTGTAACTGAAAGAAAAGAGTTTAGACTAATTAGAAGATGGAAAAAAGCAAATCCAGAAGTAGAAGAAAAGCCTACATTAAATTTTCCTGTAGATATTATGTATAAAGATGAAACTACAGCAACTATTAATAGTGCAGAAGAAATGGCTACAGCTAAAGAAAGTTGTGAAGAATAAATTAAAAGTATTACTTTTAGACCTTGAGTAAAATAAACACAAAAATGAAATTTAAAACTATCATATTACAAATTAGCTTTATGAGTTTGATGCTGTTTGGAGGTGCTATTTTTGCTCAAGATTCTAACTATAAACTAATTACCAAAGAACTCACAGCAGCTCAAAAGGAACTTTTACAAAAAGAGCGTGAAGTAATGAAAGCAAATAGAGATGCTTTTAAAGCCACACTAACTAAAGAGCAGTTGGCTATTCTAAAAGATAAAACAATTTCTAAAACTGAAATAAGACAACGTTTACTGGCTACATTTACCAAAACCCAGAAAGATTTGGTTAGAAATCAGCAACTGCGTTTAAGACAAACTAGAGAGAGTTTTAGAAAAACCTTAACTAGAGATCAACGTAAAACACTCCAGGAAAGGATAGATAAAATTAGAAATAGCAAAGACAGAGGTGAGTTAAAAAATGGTCCCAGAGAGAACAATACAGATGGAAGAAAGACAAGGCCAATAAGAGGGAATTAGGATGAATATATGATATATTTTTATCAAAAAATAAAAACGAATATAAAAGTTTTTGGGTTGCTACTGTTTACAGTAGCAACCTCTTTTTGTTCTTATGCCCAAGAGAAAGAAGATGATGTTATAGACGATTTGTTAGATGATTTGTTTTTTAGTGACAAACAGTTTATTGATGAGTTGGTAGAAGGAGGCAGTTCTTTCAATTTTATTTACGCTTCCTTAGGTTATAATAGCAATACTTTTTTTTCAGGTAGAGATTCTGGAACCGACCAATTTAATATCATACCTCAAGTTTCTTACTATCATTCTTCTGGATTTAATGCCAGTATTTCCGGAGTATATTATCAAAATTTTGATCCACATTGGGATTTTACAAGTCTTTCTTTAGGGTATTTAAATACATTAGGAAAAAACAATACAGTTATTTACAGTGCAGGATATACCAAGTTTTTTTATGCTGATGATTTTGATGATTTTACAAATTCAATAGATCTTAGTTTAGGTATTCGAAATAAAAAAAGAACTTTAGGGAGCACTATTTCTGGTTCTTATTTGTTTGGTTCAGATGAATCTTATCAAATTGTTTCGAGTTCTTTTGCAAGAATAAATTTATTACGAAAAGCCAATTATGCGTTAAGAATAAGACCAACAATAAGTTTTATAGCAGCAAAGCAATCATTTACTTATTTTGAACGTTTTAGAACAAGACCTTTTATACGATTGATAACACAAGAAGTTTTTAATGTATTGAATACCCAAGTTTTAATACCTGTGTCATTTACTTTAAAATCTTGGGATTTTGAATTAGGGTATGCATTAAATTTACCCAATGCTGTTGCTAACGAAAGCGATTTGCCAACTACTGGATTTTTAAGTTTTTCTCTTGGTTATTTATTTGATTTTAGTAAATAAATCTTTTTTATTTACTTTATTAATCGTAATATTGCAATATATAAATAATTATGGGGTTAACAAAGTCAGATATTTTTACCAAAGAACAAAATCAAATTGCTACTATAGCTAAGGTTTTGGGGCATCCTGCTAGAATAGCTATCCTAGATTTTTTAATAAAATTGCAATCTTGTGTTTGTGGAGATTTTGTAAAAGAAATAGGTTTAGCACAACCTACAATTTCTCAACATTTAAAAGAACTTAAAAAAGTTGGGATAATAAAAGGTAAAATAGAAGGAACCAGTGTTTGTTATTGTATTGATGAAGAAAACTGGAATGAAATTAAATATACTTTAAATCACTTTTTAAACAAAAACCCAACAGAAAACTGTTGTTAATTTAATATAGAATGAGTCTTTACAAGCAAATAGAAGAAACAATTTCTACTTTAAAAGTTGAGAGTATTTCTCAAGAGAGAAAATTAACTTTACAACCTTTAATCGATTTTATTCAAGAAAAAACAATTGCTAACAAACTAATAAATATTAATTTTATTTGTACCCATAACTCTAGAAGAAGTCATTTAACTCAGATTTGGGCAAAAGCAATGGCAGAGTATTTTGGTGTAGAGAAAGTAAATACGTATTCAGGCGGAACAGAAGCTACAGCTATGTTTTTTAAAGTAGCAGAAACTTTAGAAAACCAAGGATTCAAAATTCAGGAAATAGCTGAAGTAAAAAATACAATTTATACGATTAAATATGATGATAATTCGCAGCCCATTATCGGTTTTTCAAAAAAGCATGACCATGAATTTAACCCAAAATCAGAATTTGCTGCAATTATGACTTGCTCGCAAGCAGATGAAGGTTGTCCTTTTATTTTTGGAGCAGAAAAAAGAATTCCTATAACTTACGAAGATCCAAAATTATTCGATGGCAAAGAAAATCAAGCAGAAAAATACGAAGAAAGAAGCTTACAAATAGCAACAGAAATGTTGTATGTGTTTTCATCAATAAAAAAATAAAAAATAGATAAGCCATGAAATTATCAGAAATTAAAAATCACTTAAAAGAATTGAATACTATTGCTTTTCAATTACCAAATGGAAATTTAGTACCTAGTCATTTTCACGTAACAGAAGTAGGTAAAGTAACCAAAGACTTTATTGATTGTGGAGGTAAAGTTAGAAACGAAACCGTGATTAACTTTCAATTATGGGAAGCCAATGATTATGATCATAGATTGCATCCAGAAAAACTAGTAAATATTATAGAACTTTCTGAAAAGATTTTTGACTTTGACGATTTAGAGATAGAAGTTGAATATCAAGGTAAAGAAACTATAGGTAAATTTGGTTTGGATTTTAATGGGACAAATTTTCTGCTAACTTCAAAGCTAACAGCTTGTTTGGCAGAAGATGCTTGCGGAATTCCAAAACAAAAACCAAGAATAAGAATTTCTGATTTAGGTAAAGTTTCTAGTTGCGACCCAAATTCTGGATGTTGTTAGTCTATTAAAATAATTGTTAGTTATAGTAATGGAATCTCTTTTAAATTTTATAAGCTCAAAAACTGTCTTAGCAGAAGACGAGTTAAAACTTGTAAAAAAAAGCTTTGTTGCTCTAGAAGTAGATGCTAATACTGTTCTTTTAAAACAAGGACAAATAGCAAATCACATTTATTTTTTATCTAAAGGAATTGTAAAAGGTTATGAAAATAATGATGGAAAAAATGTGATTTGCCAACTAATTCCAAAAGAAAATTTTTTCACTTCTTTAGAAAGTTTTTTTCATCAAAAACCGTCAACAGAATTTTTACAAACTATCACAGATTGCAAAATAGCAGTAATAAATAAACAAGATTTAGATTATTTAATAGAAAAAATTCCTTCTTTTAGTGTGTTAGTTCAAGAAGTTACTAATTTGCATTTGTCATGTAAAATAGAAAGGGTTAAAGACTTTCAAACATTATCTGCCAAACAACGTTATGAGAAATTTATGGTACAATACCCAAAATTGGCTTTAGAGGTTTCTATAGATAATATTGCTTCTTATTTAGGAATGGAACCACAGTCTTTAAGTAGAATAAGAAGACAACTTACTTTCTAACAAATGTTATTTTTAGTTTCTTAAAAGCTTTAGAATTTTGCTCAGAATTTAAATATTAGAAATGAGCAAAGAAATTTCTTTAGTAACTGGAGGTAATGGGCATTTAGGTAATAATCTAATACGTTTATTATTGTCTAAAAATATACAGGTTAAAACTACTGTTAGAAATATCAACAATACTAAACCTTTTAAAGGTCTAAACTGCGACATAGTTCAAGCAGATATTACAGACAAAGCATCTCTTAGAAAAGCGTTTAAAGGTGTTACAAACCTTTACGCTGTTGCCGCAAATTTTAATATGTGGGCCAAAAATCCCAAAAAAGAAATTTATGATACCAATATGCAAGGCACTCAAAATGTATTTGATATTGCCAAAGAATGTGGTATCAAAAATATTGTTTATGTAAGTTCTGTAGCTGCTTTAGATTTTACAAAGTTACCAGCTTCTGTAACCAATGGGTATAATAAAGATCGTAGAAATTGGTACTACAATTCTAAAAACGACTCTGATAAAC
>CAYPHE010000084.1:0-9665 GCA_964410075.1 uncultured Polaribacter sp. | reverse complement strand
TTTCTGTTTCTTTAAAATTAATATGTAAATGAGGTAGCCATTTGTCCATACCAAAAAGAGATAAAGCACCTAGTAAAAAACCAATAGCAGCAGGAATTACTTTTTTAAATCCTTCACCTGGGCTATTGTCAATAGCAGGCGATAACAAACTCCAAAAACTAGCAGCAACCATAACTCCCCCAGTAAAACCAAGCATACCGTCTAAAACAGCTCTGTTTAATTTTTTAAAAAAGAATACCAAAGCAGCTCCTAAAGCCGTTAGTCCCCAAGTAAATAATGATGCATATAATGCAGCTTGAATTGGGTGTTCTTTTCCAAATTCTACTAATTGATTAAAAAATGTCATATTTTTTGAATGTATATATTGTTTGCAATTTTGTTTGAAATAGAAATTTCCTTTTGGTTTATTTTTATTAGTAGAGAATCATCAAACTCCTCTTTTTCTAAAAAAGTAATTTCTTCTCCTAAAATGATTCCTCTTTTGTCTAAAAATTTTAAAAAAGAAGGAGAGGTGTTTTTTACACCAATACAAATTCCTTTTTCATTTTTTTGAAGAGTGGCTAGTAAAATTTTTTCAATAAAATTAATATTTCCTTCTTTGTCAGGAATAGGGTCTCCATGAGGATCTCTTTCAGGGAAACCCAAAAAAATATCCAATTGATCTACTAGTTTTGGAGATTTAATATGTTCCAATTGTTCTGCAACTTCATGAACTTCATCCCATGAGAAGTCTAATTTTTCAACTAAAAAAACCTCCCATAACCTATGTTTTCTAACAATATTGGCAGCTACTTTTTTTCCGTCTTTAGTTAAAGTAACTCCCTTGTATTTTTTGTATTCGATTAAATTTTTATCAGAAAGTTTTTTAACCATATCGGTTACAGAGGAAGCTTTTGTAGCCAGCTTTTCTGCAATAGCATTTGTAGCAACACCTTTTTCCGAAATTAATTCTAAATGAAAAATGGCTTTTAAATAATTTTCTTCTGAAAAAGTATACATCGGTTTTGTATCGTTTTTGCAA
This sequence comes from uncultured Polaribacter sp., assembly GCA_964410075.1. Classification (GTDB taxonomy): domain Bacteria; phylum Bacteroidota; class Bacteroidia; order Flavobacteriales; family Flavobacteriaceae; genus Polaribacter. The sequence continues at coordinate 8,644 of CAYPHE010000084.1, read as the reverse complement.
AAATATAGTTTTTAGTCTTAACTAAAAAAAATAGTTAAAATTTAATTAGAAAGAACAATTAAACTGTATTTATTGATTAGTTTTGCTGAAAAATAAATTTAGTCAAGACTAAAAATGAAGCACTTCAACTTTTTTTTAATACTACTTTTGCTAATAAGTATAAGTGTTAACGCGCAGAGTAAAGGGAAAATATACGGAAAAATTACCTCTAAAAAAGAAGTAATTCCGAATGTTTTTGTTTATGTAGATGGAGGAACTCAAGGTACAAGTTCAGATTTTAATGGAGATTATGAGTTAGAAATCCCCGCAGAAAAAGAGATCACTATTGTTGTTAGTTCACAAGGGTTTAGAAAAATTGTGAAAAGGTTGAAGTTAAAGCAAGATGAAAATAGAGAAGTAAGCTTTAAGCTGATTGAGGATTTACTGGGTTTAGATGAGGTTGTGGTAAGTGCCACAAGAAATAGGGTTGAGAGACGTAATACTCCAGTAGTGGTTTCTACAATAAAACCAAGATTATTACAAGCAACACAATCTGTTTCTTTGGCAGATGGGTTAAATTTTGCTCCAGGAGTTCGGGTAGAAAATAACTGCCAAAATTGTGGTTTTACACAGGTAAGGCTAAATGGTTTAGAAGGTGCTTATACGCAAGTTTTATTAAATAGTCGTCCAGTTTTTACCTCTTTAATTGGGGTTTATGGCTTAGAACAAATTCCAACAAATATTATAGAAAAAGTAGAAGTTGTTAGAAGTGGTGGTTCTGCATTATTTGGTTCTAATGCCATTGCAGGAACTGTAAATGTAATAACCAAAGACCCTATTTTAAATAGATGGGAAATAGGTTCTAATTTTGCTTTAGTAAACGGAGAATCTGCAGATAGGGTGTTAAATTTTAACAATTCTATAGTAGCAAACGACTTAAAAAGTGGAGTAACATTATTTGGAAGTTATAGGAATAGAGAAAGTTTAGATGTTGATGGAGATGGTTTTACTGAAATGGTAGCATTGGTGAATAACACTATTGGAGCAAAAGCCTTTTTTAAACCGAATAATAGAAATAGAATTGGAATTAATTTAAATGCAATTAGAGAATATAGAAGAGGTGGAGATCAGTTAGATTTGGCTCCTCACTTTACTAATATTACAGAAGAACTAGACCATGATACCTTTATTGGTGGATTAGATTACGAATTAAATAGTAAAGATTTTACAAATAGGCTTCAAGTATACTCGTCAATATCAAATACAGATAGAAAAAGTTTTTACGGAGGTTTAGGAGGATCTACTTTAAAACAAGATAGTATTATTGCAAGCAATTCTTATGGAAGCACGCAAGATTTAGCTTGGGTAAATGGTGTTCAGTTTACTAAAAATTTTACAAAAGATGTAGTAACAGTTGGTGCAGAAATAAATACTACATCTACAGAAGATAATATAGCAGCTTATAATAGAATTATAGATCAAAGTACTACTACAATCGGTACTTATTTACAATACGAATGGAAACCCAGTTCAAAATTTACTACACTTTTAGGAGCTAGGTTAGATAATGTTTTGGTTGATGGTTTCTATACTTTAGGAGACATAGAAAGGACTATAGATATTAATGAAACCGTTTTTTCTCCAAGAATAACTATTTCTTATTTGTTTACAGAAGATTTAAAATTTAGAGGTGGTTATGCTAGAGGTTTTAGAGCACCACAAGCTTTTAATGAAGATTTACATATTGCAAGTGTAGGAGGTGAACCTCAATTTGTAATTCTTTCTGAAAATTTAAATTCAGAGTTTTCAAATGCATATACAGCTTCTTTTAATTATTCTAAAACAAAAAATTTATTACAGGCAGATATTCTATTAGAAGGTTTTTATACCACATTGCAAAATCCATTTACACAAATAAGTACGGGCAACACATTAGCTAATGGTTCTATAATAGAAGAGGTTAGAAATGGAGAAGGAGCAAAAGTTTATGGAGCCAATTTTGAAATAGGTATTTCTCCAAACACGCAATGGCAGTTTCAATTAGGTGGAACATTCCAAAAAAATGAGTATAAAAACCCTCAAACTATTTTTGAATCTACTGGAGTAATTGGAGAAACAGATATAGTAATTTCTGAGTTTGTTAGAACGCCAGATGTTTATGGTTTTTTAGGAGCTACTTATATTCCTAATAAAAAATTTAATGTAGACTTTACAGGTACGTATACAGGTGGAATGACGGTTCCTTTGGTAATAAGTGATACTGGTTTTTTACAGTTAAATGAAGTGCCTTCTTTTTTTGATCTAAACATAAAGATAGAGCACCATTTTGATATTTCTGATGAATTTATGATTACTTTTTCTGGAGGGGTGAAAAATATTTTTAATAGTTACCAAGATGATTTTGATACTGGTCCAACAAGAGATTCAAATTATATTTATGGTCCAGGAACACCAAGAACCTATTTTATAGGATTAAAGTTTGGAAGATTACATTAAAATAAAAGTTAACTGTTGTAGTAAATAATTTTTTTTACTGCCAGATTCTATCTCTTTTTCCTCCGATAGGTTTTTTCTTTTTGCTTCCACCACCACTGTTTAAAGAAAACTGGTAGATAAAGCCTCCTGAGGCATAAATATGAGATCTTGGAAATTCAGGTAACCCAAAATATTTATACACCATTCTAGCAGTTAGTCCAAAATTATCGCTAACCCAAAGAGTACCACCACCACCAAAATTAAGTGTTATAGAAAGTGGTTCTGGCAAGTAACTACCACCAATAAGACCGTAAATAGAAATTAAATTAAAAATTCTCTTATTTGAAGTTCCAAAGCCATATCTCAATTCACTATCTAACGAAATGTAATCTTTACCCTCTACAATAGATCCTGAAATTCCACCAGCAATAGAAACATCTTTAAAAATATATTTCGTAAGACCTATTCTCGGTGCAGCTTCTAAATATCTGTAACCTATTTGAGATGAAGCTCCTTTTTCATATAATACGGAAGAACTACCAAAATCTATGGCCCATTTTTTTTGTTCGGTTTGACTAAAACAAGATAATGCAGTAACAAAAATTACAAACAACAGGAGGTGTTTAGCTTTTTTCATGTTTTGGTTAGATTTTCGCATACAAAACTAACTTTTTTTATGAGAAAAAATTGTTTCATCCTAGAAAAAAATTAATCTTAATCTATATTTAAACAATTAGATAGTATTTTTGTTAAAAATTTACGAATTGAGTAAGCAACACATTATCAATCAATTCCAAAGTTCGGAGAAACTTGCTAGAGTTGTTGAGAATTTAATCAATGAAAAAGCTACAATTACTATTAATAATTTAGTAGGTTCTTCATTATCTTTTGTAGTATCAGAAACTTTTAAAAAAGTAAATAAACCTTTTCTTTTTATCTTTAATGATAAAGAAGAAGCTGCTTATTATTTAAATGATTTAGAACAACTTTTAGGAGAAAAAAATGTTCTTTTTTTTCCAGGTTCTTATAAAAGACCTTACCATACCGCATTTTCTGATGAGGATACTGATAATGCAAACATTTTATTACGCTCAGAAGTTTTAAATAGAATAAATTCTCAAAAGAAACCTGCTGTAATAGTAACCTATCCTTCAGCTTTATCAGAAAAAGTAGTTACCAAAAAAGAACTAGAAAAAAATAGTTTAAAAATAAAAGTTGGTAATGAACTTTCTTTAGATTTTGTAAACGAAGTGTTGTTCGAATACAAATTTAAACGCGTTGACTTTGTTACAGAACCTGGCGACTTTTCGGTTAGAGGAGGAATTGTAGACGTATTTTCTTTTGCCAACGATGAGCCTTACAGGATTGAATTTTTTGGTGACGAAATTGATAGCATCCGAACTTTTGATGTAGAAACGCAATTGTCTAAGGAAAAGTTACAGCAAGTGGCAATTATGCCAAATATTGAAGATAAGTCTGTAGCTGAAAAACGAGAATCTTTTTTAAATTATATTTCTAAGAAGACAGTTGTTTTTTATAAAAACTCAGCATTAATAAAAGGCAATTTAAATAAACTTTATGCCAAAGCAGAGGAAGCTTTCGATAAATTGTCTAAAGAAATAAAACATGCAAAACCAAATGAATTGTTTTGTAGTGGAGATGAAATTGTAAGTAAATTTGATACATTTTCTTCAGTAAAATTAGGAAATGATAAAGTTGAAAGCAATCAGGAAAATACAATTACTTTTCAAACTAATCCTCAGCCATCTTTTAATAAACAATTTCCATTATTAATTGATAATTTAAAGGAATACGATAAAGCTAATTTTACAAATTACATTTTTTGTGCAAATCAACAGCAAGCTAAAAGGTTAGAAGATATTTTTTCAGATACCGACCAGAAAGTTGCAGTAGAAACCATTGTTTTTCCTTTATATCAAGGTTTTGTAGATGTAGATAATAAGTTGGTTTGTTATACAGACCATCAAATTTTTGAACGTTATCATAAGTTTCGCCTTAAAAACGGATATGCCAAAAAACAAGCAATTACGCTTCAAGAATTAAATAAATTAGAAATTGGAGATTACGTAACACACATAGACCATGGAATCGGAAAGTTTGGAGGACTCCAAAAAATTGATGTAAGTGGTAAAAAACAAGAAGCAATCAAACTAATTTATGGAGATAGAGATATCTTATATGTGAGTATTCATTCATTACATAAAATTTCAAAATTTAATGGTAAAGACGGGAAACCACCAAAAGTTTACAAATTAGGTTCAGGAGCTTGGAAAAAAGTAAAACAAAAAACCAAAGCAAGAGTAAAGCATATTGCCTATAATTTAATTCAGTTATACGCAAAAAGAAAGCTACAAAAAGGATTTTCTTTTCACCCAGATACTCATATGCAGCATGAGCTAGAAGGTAGTTTTATGTATGAAGATACACCAGATCAATTTACAGCAACACAAGCTGTAAAAGAAGATATGGAAAAAGCACAACCTATGGATCGTTTGGTGTGTGGTGATGTTGGCTTTGGAAAAACCGAAGTTGCTGTTAGAGCTGCTTTTAAGGCAGTTGATAATGGCAAACAAGTCGCTATTTTAGTGCCTACAACCATATTGGCTTTTCAGCATTACAAAACGTTTTCAGAACGTTTAAAAGATTTTCCTGTTCAGGTAGATTATTTAAACCGATTTAGAACAGCCAAACAGAAAAGAGAAGTTATAGACGGCGTAAATAGTGGAAGTGTAGATATTGTTATCGGCACACATCAGTTAACAAACGCTAAAATTAATTTTAAAGACTTAGGGCTATTAATTATAGATGAAGAACAAAAGTTTGGTGTAGCTGTAAAAGACAAACTAAAGACCTTAAAAGAAAACGTAGACACCTTAACGTTAACAGCAACTCCAATTCCAAGAACATTACAGTTTAGTTTAATGGCGGCAAGAGATTTATCGGTAATTAAAACACCGCCACCTAATAGACATCCTATAGAAACCAATGTTATTCGTTTAAGTGAAGAAACGATTCGAGATGCAGTTTCTTATGAAATTTCAAGAGGAGGTCAGGTGTTTTTTATTCATAATAGAATAGAAAATATTAAAGAAGTTGCTGGTTTAATACAACGTTTGGTTCCTTCAGCAAAAATAGGAATTGGCCATGGGCAAATGGAGGGCAAAAAGTTAGAAGAATTAATGTTGGCTTTTATGAATGGCGAATTTGATGTTTTGGTTTCTACTACAATTATAGAAAGTGGATTAGATGTGCCGAACGCCAATACCATTTTTATTAACAATGCTAATAATTTTGGGTTGTCAGATCTGCATCAAATGAGAGGAAGAGTAGGGCGTTCTAACAAAAAAGCATTTTGCTATTTTATTACGCCTCCTTATCATATGATGACAGATGATGCTAGAAAACGTATTCAGGCTTTAGAGTTATTTTCTGATTTAGGTAGCGGAATTAACATTGCCATGAAAGACTTAGAAATTCGTGGTGCTGGAGATTTATTGGGAGGTGAGCAAAGTGGATTTATAAACGATATTGGTTTTGATACGTATCAAAAAATATTACAAGAAGCTATTGAGGAATTAAAAGAGAATGAGTTTAAAGACTTGTACGAAACAAAAGATAGTAAGCCTAAAGAGTATGTAAAAGAAGTTCAAATAGATACTGATTTTGAAATTCTATTTCCAGATGATTATGTAAATTCTGTTACGGAACGGTTGAGTTTATATAATAAATTATCTGACATAATTACTGAGGAAGGTTTGCAACAATTTGAGACTGAAATTGTAGATCGTTTTGGAGAAATTCCTACTCAAGTAGAAGATTTGTTAGATTCTGTGCGTATCAAATGGTTGGCAAAATCTTTAGGATTAGAGAAAATCATTTTAAAGCAAAAACGATTAATTGGCTACTTCTTGTCAGATCAACAGAGCGATTTTTATCAAACTGAAGCTTTTACAAGAACTTTAAGATACGTTCAACAAAATTCAAAAAGTTGTGTAATGAAAGAAAAACAAACTAAAAATGGTTTACGCTTGCTAATTACTTTTATTAGAATCGATACCATAAAAAAAGCACTACAAACACTTCAAAAAATTTAAAAGAGTCTAGTTGATGAATACAATTCTTTATTATAGACGAAATAGATTCTCTGGATTTTTAAAATCAAAAGCATAATGGCAAACAATTATACCAAAAATTTATCTTTATTACTTTTTGCAACATTATTTATTAGTACTTCTGGAGTTTTAGGTAAATACATCGAAATGCCAGCAGAATTAATTGTTTTTTTTAGAGCACTTTTAGCAGGGATTTTTATTTATATTTTTTGTAAAATAACTAAGGTCAGTTTAAAAATATCTAGTAAGAAAGATGCCGTTGCATTTGTAATTACTGGTTTTTTATTGGGTGCACATTGGGTAAGCTATTTTTATGCATTAAAACTTTCTAACGTAGCTATTGGTATGCTTTCCATGTTTACATTTCCTGTAATTACCGCTTTTTTGGAGCCAATTTTTAATAAAGAAAAACTAAGCTTGGTACATGTTTTACTAGCTTCTTTAATATTAGTAGGCTTGTATATTTTATTACCAGAATTTAGTATAGAAAATGATGAGGTAAAAGGAATCTGTTTAGCTGTATTTTCTGCTTTTCTATATGCAACTAGAAATTTACTAGTAAAAAGAAATGTAAAGAGTTACAACGGAAGTACATTAATGTTTTATCAAATGGTTGTGGTTACTGTGTTTTTGATACCAGTATTGTTTTTTGCTGATTTTTCAAATGTGCAAAGTCAAATACCGTTATTAATTTTGGTAGCTTTATTAACAACAGCAATTGGTCACACGATGTTAGTAAATTCCTTCAAACATTTTAGTGTAACTACAGCCAGTATTATTGGTAGTTTACAGCCTATTTTCGGAATTATTATTGCCTTTATTTTTGTAAACGAAGTGCCAAATGTAAATACGTTTATTGGAGGAAGTTTAATTTTAGCAACAGTAGTTATAGAAAGTTTGAGAAGTAAAAAACAAGTAGATAAATAACGTGAGTTTGTTTTTTAAAATACGCTAATTCTTTGGTGGTTATGTTTTTTAATAGACTGTCTTCTCGACCTTGTGGAGAGATCTCAAAGACCTCAATTTACATAAAAGATTCCTCTATTTCGCTGTCGCTACAATCGGAATGACATTCGTTGTTTAATACAGTCTCGTTTATCAACCCAGATGTCATCTGAATACCGAAACTTAGGTAGAGAGATCTAAAAAGAAGTAGTTGTTATTCAGAGATTTCTCTCCCGAAAGCTTTCGGGACACTTCGTTGCGTTCGAAATGACAATACGCTGTTTTTTCAACTTAAATTTAATCAACAAAAAAAACCATTCAGAATTTCTGAATGGTTTTTATTTGGATTCCTTTTTAGGAAAACGTATTTTAAAATTACCCTAAAGTAACTCTCTTAAAAGTTGTAATTTCTAAATCTCCGTAAGAAGATACGTATCCTGCAACGTTTTTCTTTTCATCTTTAATAAAAGTTTGATCTAACAAACACTGTTCTTTATCTAAAGTGGTGTTATCAGAAATAAAACGCTCCATTTTACCAGGTAAAATTCTATCCCATATTTTTTCTGGTTTACCTTCTTTTGCTAATTCAGCTTTTGCATCAGCTTCTGCTTCAGCTAAAACTTCATCAGTAATTTGAGACATAGAAATGTATTTAGGAACATTTTTTAATGTTTTTCCTAATCTACCTAATTCGATGTTCTCTTTTTCAATCTCTGCAATTCTAGCTTCAGTTTCAGAAGCAACGTATGCAGGATCAAAATCTTTATAAGATAATGTAGTTGCCCCCATAGATGCTACTTGCATTGCAACGTCTTTAGCTAAAGTTTCAGCATTGTCTACAGCGTTAGATAAACCAACTAAAGCAGCAATTTTACCAATGTGAGTATAAGCACCAACATAAGCAGCTTCTATTTTTTCAAAAGCAGTAATGTCTAACTTTTCACCAATAACACCAGTTTGTTCAACTAATTTATCAGCAACAGACATTCCACCAAAATCAGCAGCTAAAAATTCTTCTTTAGTAGTATAGTTTAAAGCGATATCTGCAAATTCACCACCTAAAGCAACAAACTTTTCGTTTTTACCAACAAAGTCAGTTTCACAAGCCAATA
>CAYPHE010000083.1:0-9667 GCA_964410075.1 uncultured Polaribacter sp. | reverse complement strand
ATATTTACAATGCAGTTCCATCACAAAATAACGGATTGACATTTTGTACAGGTTCTTTTGGTGTTAGATCAGATAACGATTTAGCAGGAATGGTAGAGCGCTTAGGAGATCGAATTCACTTTATTCATTTGCGTGCTACAAAACGTGATGAAGAAGGAAACTTTCATGAAGCAGATCATTTAGAAGGAGATGTAGACATGTATGCGGTGATGAAAGCTTTAGTTTTAGAACAACAAAAAAGAGTCGCTGCTGGAAGGCAAGATGTAAGAATGCCTTTTAGACCAGACCATGGTCATAAAATGTTAGACGATTTAAAAAAGAAAACCAATCCTGGGTATTCAGGAATTGGTCGTTTAAGGGGTTTAGCCGAACTTAGAGGTTTAGAACTTGGAATTAGACGTTCTTTATAGACAAAAACAAAAAAGCTGTCTGAAAAGTTATTCTAGCTGTCAAACTGAGCCTGTCGAAGTTTTTTAACCTTTCGATTATCAATTATATTTCGACAAGCTCAATATGACATACTGAATTGTTTTTAACTTTTCAGACAGCCTCTTTTTTTTAATTTTTTTAGAAGCTTTTTCCCGCTTTTCGTTACAATCTTTTTATTTTTTCATTCCTGCAAAAAGCAGGAATCTAAAAACAAAAAGGATTTCCACTGCAATCGGGGCTAGAAATTAAGGGTAGTTAATGTATTTTGAAACAACTTACCAACTCTTTAATCGTAAAGAAAAATTAGCTTGTAAAGCTATCCATAATTTGTAAAGTAGCCAATCCATCAGCCACAGTACATGGATTTTCTTGCTTATCTAAAAAATAGTTCACCGTAGCTTCAATCATGGGTTGTTGCACGTGTTTTGGGCTTTCAAAGAAAAATTCTTCATTATCATCCTTGGTTTCTAAAACAATTCGTTCTTCATAAAAAGAAAAAGTAATGGTGCCTTTATCACCATAAATAACACATTGGTCTTTTTTTGCATTTTCAGAAACGGTAAAATTCCATATTCCTTGAAATTGAACTCCATTTTTAAAAGAGATAATGCCGTTAATCACATCGTCAACACCATCTTTGTTGGTAGCTGTAGCAAAACCATGTATATCTTTAATATCTCCAAAATACACTCTCATTAAATCCAATTGGTGAGGAGCAATATCGTGGAAATAACCTCCGCCAGAAACTGCTGGGTTTACTCTCCAGTTTTCATCAGTTTGGGCAATAATATTATTTGTAGCAGGTTGTAATATTTCAATTTTAGCGTGAGAAATTTTACCAATAGCATTCTCTTCTAATAATTCTTTTACCTTTTTAAAACCTGCTAAATTTCTTCTATAGTGCGCTACTACAATCTTATGATCGGATTTTACAAAATTTTGCAATTCAATAGCCTCTGCTAAGTCTAGGGTCATTGGTTTTTCTAAGTACACAAATTTACCAGCATTTAAAGCTTGTTTAGCAATTTCTAAATGAGAAGACGGAGGTGTAGCAATATAAACGGCATTAATTTCTTTATCAGCCAAAATAGCTTCTACGCTATCGTACCAAAAAGGTACATTGTGTCTCTTAGCAAAATCTTTTACTTTTTCTGTATTTCTTCGCATTACAGCATGTAATGTCGAATTTTCTACCAAATTAAAAGCGGGGCCACTTTTTACTTCGGCAACATCACCAGCTCCAATAATTCCCCATTTAATCATAGTGTATTATTTAAAATTAAAATAATTTTTTGCGTTGTAGTAGCAAATATCAGCAACTATTTTTCCTAAAAAAGCTTCGTCATTTGGCAGTTCTCCATTCTCTACATCGGTACCAATTGCATTACATAAAATTCTTCTAAAATACTCGTGTCTAGGAAAAGATAAAAAACTTCTAGAATCTGTTAGCATACCAACAAAGCAGCTCAATAGACCTAAGTTAGAAAGCGCATTTATTTGCTTTTCCATTCCGTCTTTTTGGTCTAAAAACCACCAAGCAGCTCCGTATTGCATTTTACCTTTTATTGTGCCGTCATTAAAATTACCAACCATTGTTGCAAAAACTTCGCTATCTGCAGGATTTAAATTGTAAACAATAGTTTTTGCTAACTGATTTGTACTGTCTAAAGTATTTAAAACACCACTTAATGCTTTGGCTTGAGAAAAATCGCCAATAGAATCGAAACCAGTATCCGGACCTAATTCTTCTAACAATCTTTTGTTATTGTTTCGAATAGCTCCTAAATGAAATTGCTGTGTCCAACCAATTTTATGGTACATTTTACACAGTTCTATAACTGTTTTAAACTTAAAGAAAGCTACTTCTTCGTCTGTTAAAACTTGATTGTCTTTTACTTTTTCAAATAAAACGGTAACATCATAAATGTCTTTGTCAAAGAAATAAAGTTGTTCAAAACCGTGGTCAGACAGTCTGCCTCCGTTTTCGTTAAAGAATACAATTCTACTTTCAAGAGCACTTAATAAATCGTTATAATTATTAATATTGATATTAGAAACAGTTGCTAATTTTAATAGATATTTATTGTATGAAGAAGGGTTTTCAACAGCAAAAGAATTATCAGGTCTAAAAGTTGGAAATGTTTTTACTTTTGAGCCGTCTTTTTGAATTGCAATATGATGTTCTAAAGAATCAGCAGGATCATCTGTAGTACATAAGCTTTCTACATTTTGCATCTTTAACAAACCATTTGCAGAATGAGATTTCTGTTGTAAAATTTTAGAAGTTTTCTCATAAATTTCTTCTGCATTTTCTGGAGTCAAAATTTCATTAATTCCAAAATAAGCTTTCAATTCAAGCGCAGTCCAATGAAATAATGGATTTTTAATTGTGTATGGCACAACTTCTGCCCATTTTAAGAATTTTTCTTTATCGGAAGCATTACCAGTAATATATTTTTCATCAATACCAAATGCTCGCATTGCACGCCATTTGTAATGATCTCCGTACAACCAAACTTGAGTTATGTTATCAAATTGTTTGTCTTTTGCAATTTCATTTGGAGGAAGGTGATTGTGGTAATCTATAATGGGTAATTCTTTTGCAAAATTATGATATAGCTTTTTTGCAAAGTCATTTTGAAGTAAAAAGTCGTCGTTTAAGAAAGATTGCATAGTTAAAATCTAAAATTTAAGAAAGGATAAAATTACGTTTAAATTGGGAACTAATTAATTATTAGAACATAAAATTATTTTGATTGTTGACACTTAATTTCAGGAATTAAAATCTAATAAAAAAAAGAAATTTAAGCGCAATTATGTGAATTGTAGCTGCTTTTTTAATTAAGAAAAATAAACATAAATACCAATTACAATAATGCAAATTAAAGCTCCAACAGGTTTTAAATATTTCCACGGAGTTATATCTACCTCTTTAGAGTTGTATTGTACATAAGCTTCTTTCCTAGGACTTATTTTACCAATTATCAGCATAATAATGATATTCAATACAAATAAGATGGCCATAATATGTAAAAAGTGTGGATAGGAATTTCCTATTACGGTTTCTTTACCATTAATAATTTCTACTAAATTAAATGTGGGTTTTATTAAAAATTGACTAATACTATATAAAACTACTCCAGAAATTAAACCAATTTTTGCTGCTTTTGCAGGTACATATTTGGTTAAATATCCTACGACTACTATTGTTAAAATAGGAATGGAGTACGTACCATTGATTTCTTGTAAATATTCAAAAACACTTCCAGCATTTGCAATAAAAGGAGCAACAATCATAGCCAATAAAGCTAAAAATACACCAAATGTTTTTCCTGCTTTTACAATCTCTTTTTCAGAAGCATCTTTTTTTACGTATTCTTGATAAATATCTATTCCAAATAAAGTAACACAACTATTTAAAGCCGAATTAAAAGAACTTAATATTGCACCAAACAATACCGCAGCAAAGAAACCAACTAAAGGTTTTGGTAAAACTTCTGCAACTAAAGAAGCATAGGCTAAATCTGCTTTAGCCAAATTACCTTCAAAAATATGATAAGCTATAATACCAGGTAGCACTAAAATTAAAGGTCCTAAAATTTTTAAGAAAGCCCCATAGACCAATCCTTTTTGACCCTCAACTAAGTTTTTAGCTCCTAAGGCTCTTTGAATGATAGCTTGATTTGTTCCCCAGTAAAAAAGATTTACCAGTAACATACCTGTAAATAGGGTAGAAAAAGGAACGTAAGAGTCTTCTGCACCTGTAGCATCAAATTTTTCTGGATGAGAGGTCATTAGAATATCAATACCTTCTAAAATAGAACCATCTCCAATCATAATTAATCCAAAGTACGGAATCATTAATCCACCAATAATTAAACCAACAGCATTAATGGTATCAGAAATAGCAACTGCTTTTAATCCTCCAAAAACTGCGTAGATAGAGCCGATAACTCCAATTCCGAAAACAGTAAGCCAAAGTGCTGCATTTTCAGAAATACCAAAAGTAGTGGAAACATCAAACATTGTGTTAATGGCAGATGCTCCTGTATATAAAACAACTGGTAAAAAAATAGTTACATAACCCGATAAAAATAATCCAGAAACAATGGCTTTTGTGGTTTTATCGTATCTGCGTTCTAAAAATTGAGGAATTGTTGCAATGCCACCTTTTAAATATCGGGGTAGTAAAAACATAGCAATAATTACCATAGTTATAGCAGCTAAAGTTTCCCAAGCCATTACTAAAATACCTTGTTCGTATGCTTGTCCACTTAAACCAATAATTTGTTCTGTAGATAAATTTGTTAGTAAAAGAGAACCTGCAATTACTATTCCTGTTAAGCTTCGTCCACCTAAAAAGTAACCATCTGAAGAATTCTCGTCTGTGTTTCTTGTTTTTAAATAGGCGATTACAGCTACCAGAATGGTAAAGCCTAAAAATGTAATAATTTGCATGATATTTTTTAATTGGTTGGTTAGTCGACTTTTTTATAAAATCGAAAAAGTTAAAAGTTTCAAGCGTAAAAATAGCTAAATTGGTGTAAAATGCTTTGTAAATGTTTTTGAATTCAAAACTTTGATAATAATATATTGTAGAGTGCGTTTAAATTAACTTTTACACTTCTCTAATTTTTCTTGCTTTTATCTAGTATTATCAAAAAAACAGACAATGATAAAAAGGAAAAGGTAATTTTTATAAGTAAAACTTTTATCTATATAAAAAATATTTTGAATGCCAATTTATATTGAAGTAGTATATGTTTTTTGTGAAAAAACTATTTTAAAAGCATGTAATTTAGTCTATTTGTATTTTTTTGTATAAAAAAATGATAATTTGGAATTAAATAAGTAAAATTGTCCATATATTGCTAATTTGTGTCTATCTTTTTAATTATATCATATACTAGTTTTAACAAAATTTTAAAACTTTATTATTATGATAAAAAAAGTTATCTTTTTTTTGTTTGTATTTAGTTTTGTGCTAGCCTATAGTCAAACTGATATAAATAATTTTGAGCCCGGAGACGAGGCAGTTACAATACAAGGTGGGGGCCTTGTTTTATCTACAGAAGCAAATCCTGTAATGTCGGGTCTTAATACTTCCGCAAATAGTTTGAAGATTAGTAGAGGAGAAACTTCAACTGCTTGGTGGGCATTTGCAACAATTGATGTTGTGCCAGATATTGCAATTGCAGCAGCTCCAACCGATACTAAATATTTAAGCATTTTAGTAAATTATTCAGCACAACCAGATGTTGCTGTAAGAACATCTGCAGGAGAAGCGGATAATGGAACCAATGCGATGATTACAAGAGGTTTGAATGAGTATAACTCAAGCCAGCCTAATACTTGGCAACAGATTGTATTTGAAGTAAAAACAGATGGAGATGGTGTGCATAGTTTTACAACTACAACTATGTTTAAGATACTGTTTCATCCAGATATGGGATTTAATAATACGCCTGCAGGTAGAATCCTTAATACAACAACTTTTGGATATATAGATAATATTCAACTTTTTGATACTAACCCTTTAATCAATACTTGGTTGGGCGTTAGTTCAGATTGGAATTCTGCATCTAACTGGTCTAAGGGAGCTGTTCCTTTAATTAATGATTTTGTAACAATTCCATCAGGTACTTCAAACGATCCTGTTATTAGTAGTACTTCGGGGATAGTTGTTGAGAGATTAACAGTAGATTCAGGAGCTTCTTTAACAGTAGAAAGTGGAGGTTCTTTAATTGTTCATGGAACTTCTTCTGGTAATATAACTTATAAGAGAACAATAGCTAAAGATGCTGCTTTGGCAAATGCCTGGTATTCGGTTTCTTCCCCTGTAGGAGGAGCAACTCTTACAACATTACAAGCAGAGAATAATTTTGCTGCAGGTTCTGGTGGAAGTAGAATTGGTTTAGCTACATATAGTAATAATGGTACAGCGTGGAACTATTTTACAACTTCTAGTACAGATGCTATTGCATCTGGTACAGGTTTAATTGCAAAATTAGATAATGGAGTTGCTGGTAATGATCTTTCTTTTACAGGAACGTATACAAATACAATTGTGGAGCCTAGTATTAATCAAGATAGCAATAACTTTAATTTTGTGGGTAACCCATTTATGGCTTACGTAAATTTAGGTACATTTTTTACAGATAATAACGAAGCAGATAGATTATCTGAAGAAACTATCTGGATTTGGGATGAAAATAAAAATGGAGTAAATATGGGAGGTTATGTTTCAAAAACATCTGGTTCTGATGCGGCTTTTGAAATTGCACCAAGTCAAGGGTTTTTTGTAAGCTCTGGTTCTGCAGCTTCAAACAAGGTAACATTTAATGTAGCTAACCAAAGTCATAAAACAGATTCGTTTTTGAAAAATGATTCTGAAAGAGTTGAAATAAAGATTTTCATTTCTCAAAATGACTTGGTAAATAGTACAAGGTTGTATTTTGCAGAAAATGCTTCCATTGGTTTTGATAATGGTTTAGATGCTTCTATGTTTACAGGAGTAGGGTACGACTTAGCTATATACTCTCATTTAGTTGCTGGAGACAGTCAGAAGAAAATAGAAACACAGTTTTTACCAAATTCAAACTACGAAGATGCAATTGTTCCTATAGGTGTTAAAGCGGTAAAAGGAAAGGGAATTACAATATCTGCAACAGCATTAAATCTACCAAAAGGAATAAATATCTTTTTAGAAGATAGAAAAAACAATACACTTACAAATTTAAATGAAGTTGATTTTAGTATTGTTTTAGAAGAAGATTTAGATGGTGTTGGACGATTCTTTTTAAGAACATCTTCTAAAGTACTTGCTACTAATTTTTCAGAATTATCTGGAGTTAGTATTTATGAAAATAATCAAAGGCTTAGAGTTGTTGGTTTGCAACAAGCTGAAGGTAGTGTTTCAATATTTAATATGTTAGGAAAACAAGTTGTCTTGCAAAAATTTACCTCAAGTAATACCTTAGATATAATGTTACCTAAATTAGCTGCAGGTGTTTACATTGCAAGGCTACAAACAGCTAAAGGAACTTTAAGTAGAAAAATAATTTTAGAATAAATACGAGTATTCAAAATAACAATAATATGATGAATAAAAATATAAAAGTAAATAAAGAAATTACTCGTAAAGAAGCTATTAAAAAAATAGGAAATTACGGTAAATACGCGGCATTAACTGCATTGGGAACATATATGATTTTAAATCCTCAAAAATCACAAGCTCAGAGCCCAGAAGCTCCAGGAACAGGATTTTAATTATGTAATAAGTAAAAGTTTAATATCTTTTAATTCAATTTGTTGAAGAAAGCCTTGTCAGATATCTGACAAGGCTTTTTTTAGTTTTTCAATTATTAGAATGTTATTGGTTGAAATATTTTAGAATCACATTCGATATTCTTTCTTTATCATTGTCAGATAAATTTGATCCAGAAGGTAAGCACAACCCTTTTTTAAATAGATTTTCAGAAACGTCTGTTCCATAATAAGGATAAGATTCAAATACAGGTTGCAGATGCATAGGTTTCCATAAAGGTTTCGATTCTATATTTTCTTCTAACAATTTCAAGCGAAGTGTTTCTCTATTAAATTTAGATTTTTTTTCATCAATTGTAATAATACTTAACCAGTGGTTTGAGAAAAAAGTTTCGTTGGGTTCTTCTAATAACTCAACTTCTTGTATGTTTTTAAATAACTCTTTGTAAAATAGATGATTTACTCTTCTTAAGGCTATGTATTTATGCAATACTTCCATTTGTCCTCTTCCTATACCTGCTAGTACGTTACTCATTCTATAATTGTAACCAATGGTAGAATGTTGGTAATGTGGAGCTGTATCTTTTGCCTGAGTGGCTAAGAAAATGGCTCTCTCTTTTATTTTTTTGTTTTTACAAACCAGTGCGCCTCCCCCAGAAGTCGTAATTATTTTATTTCCATTAAAAGACAATACACCAAAATCTCCATAGGTTCCACATTTTTTTTGTTTGTAAGAAGATCCTAGAGATTCAGCCCCATCTTCTATTAAAATAATATTATATTTTTTTGCTATTGCGGCTATTTCTTCAATTTTTGAAGGCATTCCATATAGATGTACCACAATTATTGCCTTTGGTTTTTTGCCTATAGCAATTCTGTTTTTAATAGCTTCCTCTAAATATAATGGAGAAATATTATAGGTGTCTTTTTCGGAATCAACAAAAATAGGAGTAGCTTTTTGGTAAATAATTGGGTTTGCAGAAGCTGAAAAAGTAAGACTCTGGCAAATTACTTCATCTCCTTCTGTTACACCTGCTAAAATTAAAGACAAATGCAAAGCAGCGGTTCCAGATGTAAGACAAACAATTTCATGTTCTCCTCCTAACTCTTCTTTTAAGGTGTTTTCGAATTCATTGATATTGTTACCAAGTGGAGCAATCCAATTGGTATCAAAAGCTTCTTGAATGTATTTCATTTCTCCTCCTCCCATGTGTGGAGAGGATAACCAAATCTTTGATTTCATTTATATTTCGATTAATAAAAGAGCGTCACAATTTACAAATAAAAAGAAAGAGGTTGTTTGAAAAGTATGTCTATCTGTTAAACTAAGCTTGTCGAAGTTTTTTAACTTTTTAATTATTAATTATATTTCGATAAGCTCAATATGATATTTGAATTCTTTTTAGCTTTTCAGTTGGTTTCCTTAATTTATTTTAGTTTTGATATTGTAATCAAATTTGATTACAATCGAATTAATTAAATGTTTTTTAACTAAGTTTATAGAAAAATATAATGTCTAATTTACTAAAATTAGTAACACTTTAAGTATGAGAAATTTATTTTATGGTATTATAATAATGGTTTGTTTTGGTTGTAAATCAAATGCAATTTCGGGAACTGAAGTAGTTACTTTAGCAAAAACAACCAAGAGCTGGAATGGTAAAGAGCTGCCAAAATATCTAGAAGGTACTCCAGAAGTTACTATTTTAAAAATAACAATTCCCCCAAAAACAAGATTACCACTTCATAAACACCCAGAAATTAATGCGGGTGTTGTTTTAAAAGGTGAATTAACTGTAATTAGTGAAGCTAAAGATACGCTATATTTAAAATCTGGAGATCCAATAGTTGAATTGGTAGATACATGGCACTTTGGTAGAAATGATACTTCTAAACCAGTAGAATTAATTGTATTTTATGCAGGAGTTAAAGGAACTCCAATTACTATTAAAAAAGAAGATGATAAAGACTA
>CAYPHE010000082.1:0-9808 GCA_964410075.1 uncultured Polaribacter sp. | reverse complement strand
ATTGGTGATAATTATGGAATTGCAGATTATCATAATCAATTAGGTACTATTTATTTAGAAACAGGAAATATAGAACGTGCTATTTTTCATGTAAATGAGTCTTTGAGTATTGCAAAATCTTCTAACCTTAAAGTACAACTTAGAGACGCTTTGTTATTATTATCTTCTTTACATCAAAAACAAGGAAAGCATAAAGAAGCTTTAGCATATTATAAACAATATGATACATATAAAGATAGTATTGAAAATAAAGAACAGACTAAAAAAATTGCTGATTTAAGAACCGATTACGAGGTTAATTTAAGAGAAAAGGAAATAGATTTATTAGAGAAAAAAGAAAAATTGAATATAACTTATAGCATTATTGGTCTTGTTTTTCTAGTACTTGCAATCATAACGCTGTTATACTTCAGGCAAAGATTTAAAACAACTAAACTTTTGGCAACTCAACAAGAAAAAGAGCATCATGATAGTGTTCAAAATTTGCTTAAAAGTCAAGAAACAAAGGTATTGCAGTCTATGATTTTAGCCAAAGACAATGAAAGAAAACGACTGGCAAAAGATTTACACAATCATTTAGGTAGTTTGCTTGCAACAGTAAAGGTTAATATTAACGGGATTGATGAAAAAACGATACCAAATCATAAGACGCTTATTAATTTGGTTGACCAAGCTTGTACAGATGTAAGAAATATTTCTCACTCCTTAAATATGGGAGTTTCAGAAGATTTTGGATTGTTACCAGCTTTAAAAGAATTGATAAATCACTTAAAAGAATCTAAAAAACTAGAAGTTGAATTTAATGCGTCAATAGACGAAAATGTAATTTCTTCTGAAGATGAAATTATTATTTACAGAACCATACAAGAGCTAATTAGCAATGTATTGAAACATGCGAAAGCTAGTAAACTATCAATTTTGTTAACATATTTTCAAGAAGAAAATATCATTAATATTTTAATTCAAGATGATGGTGTAGGGTTTAATGCAGGTAAAGAGTTTGACGGATTAGGTTTAAAAAGTATTAAAGATATTGTTTTAAATTACGAAGGAGAAATAACTTTTGATAGCAACTCTAATAGTGGAACTACGGTTAATATAGACTTACCATTAAAGGATTCTAATACACTTTAAAACTATGATAAAAGTATTAATAATAGAAGACCATATTTTATTTGCAGAAGGGTTAAAAGCAATGTTTACTAAAGAAGATGAAATTGAAATAGTTGCTCATATCCAAAATGGAAAAGAGGCTCCAGATGTGTTAAACCAACAAGAAATTGATTTAATTTTAATGGATATTGATATGCCTGTTATAGATGGGTTAGAAACGATGACTTTATTAAAAAAACAAGGGTTTAATACACCAGTCTTAATGTTAACAATGCATCAATCTTTACAAAAAATAAAAAAATCTTTAGAAAATGGTGCACAAGGTTATGTGTTGAAAGATGCATCTAAAAAAGAATTATTACAAGCAATACAAAAAACAAGTAAAAGAGAAAATTACTTCCATTCAAAAATAAATAATCAGTTGTTTGATTATTTCAGAGGGAAAAATAAACCTCAAACCAACATTGATGAACTTACTACTAGAGAAAAAGAAATTGTAAAGTGCATTGCAGATGGTATGAATAGTAATGAAATTGCAAAGAGTCTATTTATTAGTCAACATACTGTAAAAACTCACAGAAGAAACATTATGTATAAGGTAAATGTTAAAACATCTGCAGAACTAATAAGGTTAGCAATTGAAAGGAAAATTATTGAACCTTAATATTTTAGTCTAAATTTAATATAGGTAATTGCTTTATCAACCGCTAGATATTGCGATTCATAAAAGGTCTGAATTTCTGTAACTTCTTCTGGAGCACCTTCATTGTGGTAAACATCATGATTTGCATACAATATTTCATGACCTTCACCATGTAATAAACCTAAAGTATAACCGTGCATAAATTCGCTATCGGTTTTTAGGTTTATAATACCATTTTCTGATAAAATGTTTTTGTAACGTTTTAGAAACACAGTGTTTGTCATTCTATGTTTCGTGCGTTTGTATTTTATTTGAGGATCGGGAAAAGTAATCCAAATTTCATCAATTTCTCCTTTGACAAAAATATATTCTACCAACTCAATTTGAGTTCTTATAAAAGCAACATTTGGTAAGTTTTCTTCTACAGCAGTTTTTGCACCACGCCAAAAACGGGCACCCTTAATATCTATTCCAATAAAATTTTTATCAGGATTTTTTTTTGCTAAGGCAACCGTATATTCGCCTTTGCCACAACCTAACTCTACTACAATAGGGTTATTGTTTTTAAAAAAAGAATGCCATTTACCTTGGTAAGAGAAGTTGTTTATTACTTCCTCTCTTGTTGGCTGAATGACATTTTGAAACGTTTCGTTTTCTTGAAAACGTCTTAGTTTATTTTTACTTCCCAATTTGGCAAGAAATTAAGCTCTATCTTCTGTTCCTTCGTCTTTAAATCGCTTAGATTCTTTCATCCAGTAAGCAAATAAGACTAATAAAACGAATAAGAAAAAAAAGTTTACTCCATTAGACAACCACCAACCAGCATCTGCCTTTGCTAAACTTAAACGTAACCATTCAAAAGGCAAGAACAGAAAATCTGTAAACAAACTACCAATTAATCTAAAAATATTGCTTGCTATCATAACTTAATTATCTTTACGCTGCAAAAATAAGAAAAGAAAGCATGTTAGCCAATTTTTTAGAGAAATCTAAACCTATAAATTTTGTAGCGTATTTGAGCTTGTTTTTTGCTTTTTTTTTAGTTGAGGTTTTTTATACTTTTTTTATTGATGCTTTTGTTTTTGAAAACCTTTTAAATACTGCTGCTTTTCTTAGTCTTTTTTTATTGATTTTTTTCTTTTTAAATTTTATTATCATAAAAAACAGATTAACATTTGATAACACATTTGCCTATTTTTTATGTACCCTTTTTCTAATTATTTATATTAAAGATCTTTTAGATTATAAATCTCTATTTTCCGTTTTGCTTTACTTTCTTTTTTTAAGAAAAACCTATAGTTTAAGAACAAACAAAAAAACATTACAAAAACTATTTGATGCTGGGTTTTGGTTGGGTGTGTTGGTTATTTTTCAGCCAAATTGTATTTTATTGTTATTGCTTATTTATACTTCAGTTTTGGTTTATAGAACTATAAATATTCAAACAGGCTTAATACCAATAATAGGTGTTGTAGTTCCTGTATTTTTATTTTTTTCGTATTGTCTTTGGTTCGATAAGACAGCTGTATTTACTAATACGTTTAATCAACTAGACCTTAACTTTAATTTTTCCATAGAAAACAACTGGTTTATCATTTTTATTTCGGTATTAAGTATTGTTGCATTTCTTTTAAAAACTCCTAAAACAATACCTGTTAGTAATAAGTTTAGAATGAGCTGGGTTTTAATTAATATGAATTATTTATTTGTATTCATATTAATTCTAATTGGAGGTTTTGCAGAAGAAGTATTTGGTGTTTTTTTGCTTTTTCCAGCATCAATTATTATTACTAATGGAATGGAGTTAATTTCAAAAAAAATGATTCAATCTATTGTTTTTGGCATCATCATTTTAATTACAATTTGTGGTTGGCGTTTTTTATGATCGAAATTTATAAATCATATTATTCTTAAAATTTTCTTAAAATGTGTATATTGCACTACTTTTAGGTTCTATTTTTAGAACCAACCAAAAGTTAACAACCAACATATAATTAAGAGTTTCAATTTATATAAGATTGAAACTCTTTTTTGTTTACACACTACCTGTAAGTTAGTTTTGGCTTTATAGATTATCTTCTTAAAGGGCTATTTAATTGCGGTTCAATATAAAACTATCAAATAAAAACTATATTTGCAGTTCATCAAAAATTACGATTTATATGATTCAATCTATGACTGGTTATGGGAAAACAGTGCTGCAACTACCAACCAAAAAAGTAACCATAGAAATAAAATCGTTAAACAGTAAAAACTTAGATTTAAATGTTAGAATTCCTTCTTATTATAAAGAAAAGGAATTAACAGTTCGTAAAAACTTGGCAAAAGCTCTGGTTAGAGGAAAAGTAGATTTTTCTATTTATATAGAATTAACTGCAGACGAAACGGCTACTTCTGTAAATAAAGCTGTTGTTAGAGAATATATTGCACAGTTAAACGGGGTTTTAAATCTTCAAACAGATAACGAAATGGATTTGTTAGCAATGGCTATAAAAATGCCAGATGCTTTAAAAACCGAACGAGAAGAGTTAGATGAGTCTGAGTGGCAACAAATAGAAACAGCAATTGATAAAGCCATTTTAGAAATTATAACATATAGAACTGATGAAGCACAATCTTTAGAAGAAGATTTTAAAGAAAGAATTTCGAATATTCGTAAGTTTTTAGAAGAAGTTAAGTTATTAGATGGAGAACGAATAGATCATGTAAAGGCACGTCTAAAAAAAGCAATAGATGAACTAGAGGTAGAGGCAGATACCAATCGTTTTGAACAAGAATTAATTTATTATCTAGAAAAATTAGATATTAACGAAGAAAAAGTGCGATTAGAAAATCATTTGAATTACTTTTTAGAAACTCTTAAAACACCTAGTTCTAATGGAAAAAAATTAGGTTTTATTGTTCAAGAAATCGGACGAGAAATTAATACAATGGGCTCTAAAGCAAATTATGCTCCAATACAAAAAGCTGTTATTCAAATGAAAAACGAATTGGAGCAAATTAAAGAACAGATTTTAAATGTTTTGTAAGTAAAACGTCATGCTGAACTTGTTTTTGCATGACAAAAATTAAAATTTATGTCAGATTTTAAAGGAAAATTATTTGTATTCTCTGCACCTTCTGGTTCAGGTAAAACTACAATTGTTCGCCATTTATTGGCTCAAGAAAAATTTAATTTGGCTTTTTCTATTTCTGCAACTTCAAGAGATTCTCGTGGAGAAGAAAAACATGGAGAAGATTATTACTTTATTTCATTAAAAGAATTTAAAGAGAAAATTAAAAATGAATCTTTTTTAGAGTGGGAAGAAGTTTATAGAGATAATTTTTATGGAACTTTAAAAACAGAGGTAGAGCGTCTTTGGCAACAAAAAAAGCATGTAATTTTTGATATTGATGTAGCAGGAGGTTTGCGAATAAAAAAGAAATTTCCAAATGAAACCTTATCGGTTTTTGTAAAGCCACCAAGTATAGATGAGCTAAAAATTAGGCTAAAAAAGCGAAAAACCGAAAGCGAAGAAAAAATTAATATGCGTATTGCAAAAGCTTCTGTAGAATTGGCAACAGCTCCTCAATTTGATAAGATTATAAAAAATTACGATTTAGATGTTGCTTTAAAGGAAGCAGAAGATTTGGTGGCTGAATTTTTGAAATCATAAATAGAGATTTCTCGATAAAGTTTGAAAGGATATTTTAGAGTTTTGCATATTCAATTCGAATGAATTTGTAAAGAATGGATAATTTGAATCGAGAACACAAAAAAATATGAACGTAGGACTTTATTTTGGTACATACAACCCTATTCATATTGGGCATTTGGTTATTGCCAACCACATTGTAGAGCATTCAGATTTAGATGAAATTTGGATGGTAGTTACCCCCCACAATCCGTTTAAGAAAAAAAATACGTTATTAGATAACCACCATCGTTTAGAACTGGTGTACAGGGCTACAGAAGATTTTGATAAAATAAAGCCTTCAGATATAGAATTTAAACTGCCTCAACCCAATTATACAGTTACAACTCTAGCTTACATTTCTGAAAAACATCCTACAAAAAACTTTAGTTTAATTATGGGAGAAGATAATTTGAATGGTTTTCATAAATGGAAGAATTACGAAAGCATTATAGAAAATTATCACATTTATGTATACCCAAGAATTGCAGAAGGTAAGGTAGATCATCAATTTGAAAATCATCCAAAAATTACAAAAGTAGCTGCTCCTGTAATGCAAATTGCTTCAAGCGATATTAGAAAGCATATTAAGAATAATAAAAATGTGTTGCCTTTATTGCCTAAAAAAGCATGGCAATATATAGATGAGATGAATTTTTATAAGAAATAAATTCTTTTTTTGTCTTTGCTTTACAACAGGTTCAATAAATCATTCGTTGTATATTTGTTATTATTGCATTAGTCCATGGCAAAAAATAAAAAAGGCAAAAAAATTAAGCAAAAATTAACTGATAAATATCGGTTAGTCGTTTTAAATGAAAGCACCTTCGAAGAGCGGTTTTCATTAAAATTATCTCGCTTACGTGTTTTTGTTTTAGGAGGAGTTTTTTCTATTTTACTAGTTGCTGTAACGGCTGTAATTATTGCTTTTACGCCAATTAAAGAATATATCCCAGGTTATTCGTCATCATCTTTAAAAATAAAAGCAACCAAGTTAAATTTAGAGGCAGATTCTTTAAAAAGGCAACTAGCAGTTTTAGAAAATTATACCAAAGCTTTGCAACCTATTTTAACAGGAGAAATTGAACCAGAGGCAATTGATTCCATTCAAATTGATGCAGAACAACGAGCTGTTGATGAAGATAAATTGAACGCATCTAAGCAAGATTCTTTATTTAGAGAAAAAATAGAAACCAAAACAAAATTTGCTTTACAAACTAATGCAAAGTCTAATGTAGATATTGTGTTTTTTACACCATTAAATGGAGATATTTCTCAAGATTTCGATGCAAATACAAATCATTTTGCAGTAGATATTGTTGCAGAAACCGGAACCCCAATTAAAGCAACAGCAGACGGAACCGTTATTTTTTCTGGCTGGACCTTAGATACTGGCTATGTTATTATTATAAAACACGCCAAAAATTTTGTTTCTATATACAAACACAACGGAACCTTGTTAAAAGAGCAAGGCGAATTTGTAAAATCTGGTGAAGCCATTGCTACTGTGGGCTCAACAGGAGAATTAACTACAGGACCCCATTTGCATTTTGAACTTTGGAGTAATGGATATGCCGTTAATCCTATAAATTTGATTGATTTTAAGTAATGAGTATAAAATCTTTATTAGCTATTCCTTTTGCTAAATTCGAAACAAAGAAAGTCCGAAAATGGGCCGAAAATCCTATAGAAACTCAAGATAAAGTTTTTAAAAACTTAATTGATAAAGCAAGCAGTACAGCTTTTGGAAAAGACCATAATTTTTCTTCAATTAATAATTATGAAGATTTTAAAAAAGCAGTAAAAGTTACCGATTATGAAGGTTTACGTAGTTATGTAGATCGCATGGTAAGTGGAGAAGCTGATGTTTTATGGCCAGGAAAACCTTTGTATTATGCCAAAACTTCTGGTACAACTTCTGGTGCAAAATACATTCCTATTACCAAAGATTCTATGCCAACCCACATAACAGCTGCAAAAAATGCTTTGTTGTTTTATATTGTTGAAAAAAATGATGCCAGTTTTGTAAACGGAAAAATGATTTTTTTACAAGGAAGCCCTGTTTTACAGGATAAAAATGGAGTAAAATTGGGTCGTTTAAGTGGCATTGTTGCACATTATGTGCCTAAATATTTACAAAAAAACAGGCTACCAAGTTGGGAAACCAACTGTATAGAAGATTGGGATACAAAAGTTGACAAAATTGTAGAAGAAACCATTAATGAAGACATGACTGTAATTAGCGGTATACCTTCTTGGGTACAAATGTATTTTGAAAAATTAGTCGCTAAAACGGGGAAAACCATCAATCAAATTTTTCCAGAATTTAACTTCTTTATTTACGGAGGAGTAAACTTTGAGCCTTATAAAAACAAGTTCGAAAGTTTAATTGGTAAAAAAATAGATTACATAGAATTATATCCTGCTTCCGAAGGATTTATTGCTTACCAAGATTCTCAAACAGAAAAGGGAATGTTATTGCAGTTGAATTCTGGTATTTTTTATGAATTTATTCCTGCGGATGAATTTTTTAACGAAAACCCAATCCGAATTTCTCTTAAAGACGTAAAAGTTGGTGTAAACTATGTAATTATTTTAAATACAACTGCAGGTCTTTGGGGGTATAATATTGGTGATACTGTAGAGTTTACTTCAACAAAACCTTACCGAATAAAAGTAACTGGGCGTATTAAACATTTTATTTCTGCATTTGGCGAACATGTTATTGGTAAAGAAGTGGAAAAGGCGTTAAACGATGCTATTTTGGGAACTGACATTACCGTTAGTGAGTTTACAGTG
Organism: uncultured Polaribacter sp.; assembly: GCA_964410075.1. Classification (GTDB taxonomy): domain Bacteria; phylum Bacteroidota; class Bacteroidia; order Flavobacteriales; family Flavobacteriaceae; genus Polaribacter. The sequence continues at coordinate 1,579 of CAYPHE010000082.1, read as the reverse complement.
GCTCCTCAAGTGAATCCTAAAGAAGGATTACCTTACCACGAATGGTTTATTGAGTTTGAAAACGAACCAGAAGACTTAATTGCTTTTGCAAAAAAAATAGATACATCTATGCAAGCGCAAAACATTTATTATTTTGATTTAATAGAAGGTAAAGTTCTAAAACCATTGGTTATTACTAAAGTTAAAAAAGGAGGTTTTCATGAGTACATGAAATCAATAGGCAAATTTGGAGGACAAAATAAAATTCCGCAATTGTCTGATAATCGAAAAATTGCAGATGTTTTAGAAGGTTTTATTCAATAATAATCTGTAAAAATGAAAAAAAATATTTTTGTTCTACTTATTGCATTATTTTGTTTAAAAATTAATTGTCAGAATAATTATTTAGGATTTTTAGCAGGTTATACATATTCATCTGCAGGTGTTTCAAATGATAACTTTTCAATTAGTTCAAACGGTTTTTCAAGAGGTCAGAATTTTCTTGATTTTACTAGTGGGTTTCAGTTTGGTTTACAGGTTAATATTGATATTGGCTATGATTTTTATCACTTGGATTTATCACCTGTATATAGTCAATATGGGTTTAATGAACAACAAAAAGTTAGCTTAGATTATTTTGACTTAGACATTGGAAGTTCTAATTTTAATTCAAGGGTATTCTCAAAATTTATTTACGGAGGAGGCATTACACCATCTTTTTTAATTTCTTCTAGAAATATTGAAAATGTAAAAGACTTTGACTTGAGAGTTTATCTAAAAGTAGGATATAAAATTAGTAGAAAATTAGTTTTATACTCACAATTTAGGTATGGATTCTTGGACTTAGTCTCTGATGTTAATAATTTTCAAATTAGTTTAAACTTAAATTATACCATTTTTAAATTCTAGTATTATGAAATTGTTTTTGAGTTTTGTAATTAGTCTTCTTTTTAACTTTTATGTCTTTAGTCAAAAGAAAAATTGTATAGTTACAAAAAAAGACGGTACTCAACTTAACATAAAAAACTACCGAAATAAAAAGCAGTTTTTAAAGTTAATATTTGATGATGGAACTAGTCAAAATTTACTTTATAAAGATTTAGATAGAATAGATTTTGAGATTAAATCAAAAAAAAACAAATTAGTAAAAATTGTAAAACAATTTGTTAGAATAAGTGAGAGAAATGGTATTTTAATGGAGCTAATTTTAGATGGAAAGTGTAAGGTGTTTAGTTGTAAAAAAGCAACACGATTTGGAAATTATATAAGAACATTTTATTATGTCCAAAGAGATAAAGAGAATATTGCAACAGAATTAGGAAGTGATGGTTTAGCAACAGAAAATTATAAAAAAAGAGCACTCGAATATTTTCAAGAATGTCCTAAAATAATAAATAGGATAAAATCTAAATTTAGAAAAAAAGAAATAAAAGAATTAGTTATATACTATAATAATAATTGTAGTTAATTATTATCTTCGCATTTACGTTAAACTAGGCTATTATTTATTTTAAAATGCTTGTTTATCTTAGTAAAATATCTCGGTTGAATAAATGAGCACAATACGAATTACTAAAAAGTTTAATTTTGAAACAGGTCA
>CAYPHE010000081.1:0-9833 GCA_964410075.1 uncultured Polaribacter sp. | reverse complement strand
TTTTGGTTTAAATTATATCAATGTTGCTGAAAGTCCAAATATGGATTTTAGTGATAACGGAAAGGATATTGTAATGCCAATGGTTTCGGTTTCTATCCCAATTTTCAATAATAAATATAAATCTCAAACTATACAAAATGAATTCCAGCAACGGGAAATTACTGCTCAAAAACAGGAACGTTTAAATGCTTTGGAAACGCTTCTAGACAAAGCGATTAACGACCGTATTTCAGCAAGAATAAGTTACGCTACCCAAACCAAAAACTTAAAGCAAGCCAAGGATGCAGAAGATATTTTAATCAAAATTTATGAGACTGGAACCATTGATTTTAATGATGTTCTGGACATTCAAGAATTGCAATTAAAATTTCAAATGAACCAAATAGAAGCAGTGAAAACTTACTATATGCAAAGTACAATTATCAACTATTTAATTCAATAACAAATGAAACACACATATACAATTACAGGAATGACTTGTGGCAGTTGTAAAGCATCTGTTGAAAAAAGTTTAGGTGATTTAAATAACGTTACCAATGTTGACGTTAATCTTGAAAATCAAGAAGCAACGATCACTATGAGTAGTCATATTGAAGTGGCTGAACTTCAAAATGCATTACCTTCAAAATATACCATTTCAGGAAAAAAACAGAAAAATGTATTTACCTCTTCTAGCGCATCAATGATGCCTATGGAAGAAGAAAAATCCAAACTAGAACAACTGAAACCACTCTTGCTCATCATCTTTTATATCGGAACAGCAAGTGTATTGTTGCACTATAAAAAATGGAGTTGGAGCGAATTTATGCTCGACTTTATGGGCTTATTCTACATCGTGTTTAGTTTCTTTAAGATGTTGGATTTAAAAGGTTTCCCTGACTCATTTAAAATGTACGATCCATTAGCAAAACAAATTCCTGCTTATGGTTGGGTTTATCCATTTATTGAAACTGCATTAGGTTTAATGTTTTTAATGCGTTTTGAAATCAATATAGCTTTAATACTTACGCTTGTTGTATTAGGAATTACAACTATTGGTGTTACAAAAACATTATTGGACAAAAAATCGATACGATGTGCGTGCTTAGGCACTGCTCTGAAGTTGCCTATGACTGAAGCCACATTTATTGAAAACGCTATAATGATTGTAATGGCGATCTTAATGCTTACAAATTAAATAATTATGGTAAATAGGCATGCAGCTTTAAAAATTAGAAAAACGCATAGGTATTTGGGGCTCTTTCTAGGGATTCAGTTCCTGTTTTGGACGATTAGTGGTTTGTACTTTAGTTGGACGAACATTGATGAAATTCATGGAGACCAATTCAAAAACTTGGAGTATCATCCCAAAGCGTTTAATAATTTAATAAGTCCCTCAAAACTTAGCTCATCAGAAGGTGTTAATACTATTGAGTTAAGAGATATTGATAATACACCACATTATTGGGTTAACAATAAACAACTTTATAACGCTATCGACGGAAGTCCCAAAAAAAGTATTACACAGGATGAGGCTCTCTATATTGCCAAAAACCATATGAAAAGTGGTTTAGAGGTAGAATCTGTTGAGCAAATTACTGAAACTGGAAAACACCACGAGTATCGAGAAAAACTGCTACCTGCTTATGTTATTTCTTATAAAACAGATGAAGTACTAAAAGCATACGTTTCTGTAAACGATGGAAAATTTCAAACCGTAAGACATTGTTCTTGGCGTTGGTTTGATTTTTTATGGATGACACATACAATGGATTATGAGGGTAGAGATAATTTCAATACAACAGTTTTAAGAGCATTTTCACTTTTAGGATTGATAACCGTTTTAAGTGGGTTTTTGTTGTGGTACACCTCGTCACCTTCAATTAGAAAATTATTAAAACGAAAAAAATAAAGAAATGAAAAAATATATAGTTTATCTCGGAATATTAGCTGTAGGTCTACTTTTAGGTTGGATACTATTCGGTAGCTCATCAAAACAAGAAGCAGAACATAATCACTCTGAAGTTGAAGAGAGTAATCAAATGTGGACGTGCTCTATGCATCCACAGATTATGCAACCAGAAGCAGGAGATTGCCCCATTTGTGGTATGGATTTAATTCCTTCAGAAGCTGGCGCTGATGGTTTAGCAGCAGACGAATTTAAACTGACTGAAAATGCAATTGCTCTGGCAAATATCCAAACTACTGTTGTTGGTAAAGGCAATGTAGACGGTAATACCATAAAACTATCTGGTAAAATTGCTGAAAATGAAGAAGCCAATGCAGTACAAGTCAGTTATTTTTCTGGTAGAATTGAACGTTTAAATGTTAGTTTTACTGGCGAAGAAGTACGTAAAGGCCAATTATTGGCAACTATTTATTCGCCAGAATTGTATGCAGCACAACAAGAACTCATTACAGCAGTATCTTTAAAAGAATCACAACCTGCGTTGTACAAAGCAGTACGTAATAAATTAAAACTTTGGAAGCTCTCTGAAAATCAAATCAATCAGATTGAAGAAACCCAAAAAGTGAAAGAAAACTTTCCTGTGTATGCAACAGTTTCAGGAACTGTCGCAGAAAAACTGGTAGAGCAAGGTGATTATATTAAACAAGGTCAACCTTTATTAAAAATTGCCAATCTAAACACAGTTTGGGGAAATTTTGATGTGTATGAAAATCAGATTGATTTGTTTAAAAAAGGACAGGAAGTAATCATTACAACCAATGCCTATTCTAATAAAGAATTTAAAGGTAAGGTCGATTTCATAGACCCAGTTTTAAACACAAAAACAAGAACCGTAACCTTGCGTGTGGTTCTAAACAACAAGGATGATGTATTTAAACCAGGAATGTTTGTAACTGCAAATATTGAAGGTGTTAAGAATAAAAATAAAGAAGCTTTATCTATTCCAGCATCTGCTGTGTTATGGACAGGTGAACGTTCTGTGGTGTATTTAAAAACAAATCCAGACCAACCCGTTTTTGAAATGCGTGACGTATTGTTAGGCAATCAAATGGGTAATGAATATGAAGTTTTAGAAGGTTTATTTGTTGGAAATGAAATAGTAACTAACGGAACATTTACGGTTGATGCAGCAGCACAATTACAAGGCAAAAAATCAATGATGAATAAAGATGGTGGTAAAGTAATGACTGGTCACGAAGGTCATTTAGGAATGGATAACAATTCACCCAACAAAGAAAATGACCACACCAATATGAATGAACGTTTGGAAGTATCAGAGAAATTTCAACAACAGTTAAATAGTGTTTACAATGAGTATATCAACTTAAAAGATGCTTTAGTAAAAGAAGATTCAAAAAGTACTTCAACAAGCGCATCAACTTTACTAAACAATTTAACCAAAGTAGATATGAAATTGTTGTCAGACAATAAGGCGCATAACCATTGGATGTCATTAGAAAAGGAAATAAAATCTTCAGCGACCTCAATTTCTGAAACGTCCGATATAAAAGTTCAAAGAGACCATTTCAAACATTTGTCATCACATCTAATCAATGCTGTTCAACTAATTGGTGTAAATGAAAAAGTCTATTTAGAATTTTGTCCAATGGCTGATAATAACAAGGGTGCGTTTTGGTTGAGCAAAGAAGAAAAAGTAATTAATCCATATTTTGGTGATGCAATGCTAACCTGTGGAGAAGTCAAACAAGTAATAGAATAATAACAATTAAATTTTAAACAATGAAGAGAGTAATTTTAAGTATCGCTGTAATAGCAGCATTAGGTTTAACAAGTTGTAAAAACGAAACCAAAAAAGAAACAGAAACAACGACTAGAGAAGTGTCAAAAAAAATGGCAATGACAGACCTGTCTTTTGGTGTAAGAGGAAATTGCGGAATGTGTAAAAACACCATCGAGAAAGCAGCAAATGGTTTAGAAGGTGTTGCAAACTCCAATTGGGACGTTGATAAAAAGAAGATTGATGTCTCTTTTGATGATACCAAAACAGATGCAATGGCAATCCATAAAGCAATCGCAGCTTCAGGTTATGATACTGAAAAAGTAGCTGGCAATGAAGAAGCATATGATGGTTTGCCGGGATGTTGTAAATACGACCACGAAATGATGATGAATCAATCGGGTGAAACAAAAAGTGATAGCCATTCAAATCACGACCATTAAGCTAATAATTAAAGAGTCTTTTTCGGAAGGCTTTTTTTTTATGTTTTCTAAAACAATAATTAACGAGTATTTGTAATAGTTTGATCATTATCTCTCAGGTAATAATTAATACAGCTCAAGTTAAAAGCGATATAATATGTTGATTGTGAACAAATCCTACTCCCGCAACCATCGGCATCGCAACTTCTTTACCAGTTGCAAAATTTAAGATAACGGCGAGGTCACCTCTTAACTCTAGACCACATTCTCCTGCTTTTTCGTCGGGAGAAACGACAATCGAGTCAATTAACGTCCTAAGTATGTTTGAAGCTTTTATGGTCTCGTTACCTCCCGCTTTAATAGACTGCGTTAACGCATTGATTTGATCTTTATACAAATTTGCCATATTTGGTTTAATCTGAATCACATTATCTTTTTCGAGTGCAACTATCTCGTCTTCCAAACTTTCTTTTTTAAATTCAAGCAATGGCATCGCCTCCTTCATTGAAGCACAGTATAGTCCATCCATTATTGCTTGAAGCATACTATCAATTTTTTTAGAAACCTCACGCAGCTCTTTTTTCGCTTTTTTTAATCTACTACTTTGGTTATTTCGCTGTTCTTTTAAGGTCTCTTCATATCCCTTTGAGAATTCCTGAATCATTTCATTGGTTAACATTTCATTTTCTAAAGCGTTTAAAATTCTATTCTCCAAAATATGAATTCTTATTGTCTGAGAATTTGTGCAAGTTCCTCTTTCTCTGCGATGTGAGCACCCATAGCGGTCAGAATTAATTACCGTATATGCACCACCACATTCAGCGCACTTGATAAGTCCACTTAGCAGATGTCGTTTTCTTGCCTGCTGTGCTTTGGGTTTCCCTGCAATAGCTCTCTTCATTTTCTGAACTTTATTCCAAGTATCTTCATCAATAATTCGAAGTTCGGGAACTTCGTTGATTACCCAATCTTTACGAGGGTTTAGAATTGCTTTTCGTGTACCACTATCGGGATCTTTGACAAATTTCTGTCTATTGTAAACAATTTTACCTGTATAAAGTAAATTACAGAGAATACCGTTTTGTCTGGCAGGATTACCGTTGATGGTACTCGCCATCCACTGCCCACCTCTAGGAGAAGGAACTCCCTCTTTATTGAGTTCTGATGCGATTACTTTTGCTGATTTGCCTAAAAGATATTCTGCAAAAATTCTTTGTATTATTTCTGCTTGTTCTTCATTTATTATCCGATAACCTGGAATAAGTTCTCCAGCCTCGTCATACCTTTTGGCTTTACTATATCCGTAAGAAATACCTCCAGGTATTTTACCTCTTTCAACAGCTCCTTTTTGCCCCCTTCTAGTCTTGTCTGCAAGATCAGACAAATAAATTTGATTGATTGTACCTTTCAATCCAATATGAAGTGCATTAATTTCATTATCCGATATGGTGAACATACCTACACCATAGTATTTCAAGCGTTTGAATAGTCCTGCACTATGCTCTTGATCTCTTGAAAACCGTGAAAGGTCTTCTGCAACGACACCATCAAAAAGATTTCCTTGAGCGTCTTCTAATAATTTCTGCAATCCTTTTCTATTTATAAAATGACCACCTGAAATGGCACAATCTTTATAAACTTTCGTAACAACACCATTTTGAGCTTTCACCCAATACTGGCATTCCCTTAGCTGATCTTCTATTGATGTTTCTTTTTGATGCTCACTAGAATATCGAGCATAGATTGCAAAACGCTTCATTATTTGTACTCCTTTGCTTTTATTATAGCAGCGTTTTTACCTAATAAGTAGGCTATTTTTTTCAACTTTTTCTTAATGCGAGTAATTTCTTCTTCTGGATTTAGCGGTTTTTTTGACTTGTTTTTTTGAGCATTTTCTTGAAAATAATCATGTAGCATTCTATACTAATTACTCCTTAATTTATGATAGGTTTTTGATTTCATACAGCGCAGTTTGTCGAGAAAATGCTCGCTTCCTGTCTGTGCATTTTCGGTTCATAGTTTTATGATTTCTAAGAGGGTTGACCCTCTTAGACGTGAAGTCTGTATGTTTTATTTTTGATTTCGGGAATGCTGTTGAACCACACTAAAGTTGCGATTTAGGGTCTAGAGAAATAGGTGTTTTATCTACAAATTCGTATAGAGGGACATTACAAATTTTTGCTTCATTGCATGTGTTGAAATCAGTCATACTCAATTTTCTGATCTCAATATTTATTTCTTAATTTAGAGTAGAATTGGTTTATATATTTCCTTATTCAGGTAGTTTAAATACCTAAAAGAAGATAATTTTAAACTAAGTTATTGCTCAGGTTTAAAATTTATTATATATTGGTAGTATGAATACCGATAATAGAACAAAAATAAACCAATTGTTAGATTTGCAACCGAAAAGGACGGTATTTCTCACTTCTTTTCTAGTAGAGCAAGGCTACTCTCTTGATTTATTGAAAAGCTATAGAAATAATAGTTGGCTAGAAGCTATAGGTGTTGGAGCTATGAAACGTAAAAATGATTACGTCAGCTATGAAGGTGCTATTTATAGTTTGCAACAACAATTAGAGATGCAGATACATCTAGGTGGTAAGACCGCACTCTCTTTACTTGGTCAATCTCATTACCTCGAATTCTTAGAAGCCAAGGCAACTTTATTTGGTTGCGCAAATGAAAAATTACCTGCTTGGTTTCGAAATTATAATTGGTCAACTAAGGTCGACTATTATGCTACGTCTTTTTTACCTAGCCAACTTGGTTTAATAGATATGGGGTTTGAAACGTTTTCGATGAAAATATCTGGGACTACAAGAGCACTAATGGAGTGCCTGTATCTCGTCCCCAAAAAACAAGACCTTCTAGAATGTTACGATGTAATGGAAAGTCTCAATAACCTTCGACCAAATCTAGTTCAAGAACTCTTAGAAAATTGCCAATCCATAAAAGTCAAACGACTGTTTTTGTATTTAGCAGATAAAGCCAATCATCAATGGGTGTCTTATTTGAATTTGGAAAACATTGATTTAGGAAGAGGAAAACGTAGCATCGTTAAAAATGGTGTTTATGTACCAAAATACCAAATAACAGTACCCAAGGAATTAGAAAGACATGGAGAAACAAACCTATAGAAATCAAGTTAGCTTGTTATTAAGAGTTCTTCCTGAAGTAGCAAAAGAGATCTGCTTTGCTTTGCATGGTGGAACAGCTATCAACTTATTCATTCGAGATATGCCTCGTCTTTCTGTGGATATTGACCTTACTTATATTCCAATTGAAGACAGGCAAACTTCATTTAAACATATCGCTGAGGCATTGGAACGAATTCAAGTCAATGTGCAGAAAACTATTAAGGGAGCAACCGTACAACATCAAAAAGACATTTCTAAACTTCAAATCGCTACTAAAAATGCGAAAATTAAATTAGAGGTCAATAAAACCAATCGAGGAGTATTAGAAAAACCAAAAACATTACAGTTGTGTGATTATGCACAAAATGACTTTGATGTATTCTGTGCCATTCAAACAGTTTCTATGGGACAACTTTATGGTGGTAAAATCTGTGCGGCCCTTGACCGCCAACACCCTAGAGATTTATTTGATGTAAAGTTTCTTCTCGATAATGAAGGTTTTACAGATGACATAAAAACAGGCTTTTTATTGTGTCTATTATGTAGTAATCGACCAATAGTGGAAATGTTAAATCCTAATCGAATTGACCAAAGAGCAGCAATGGAAAATCAGTTTGAAGGGATGAGTAAAGAGCCATTTACCTATGAAAATTTTGAGGAAACAAGAGAAAAATTGATAACAGTTATCAACACGACATTAAATGATAGCGACAAGAAGTTTCTTCTTAGTTTTGAAAGTACTGCTCCCAATTGGAATATTTATGATTTCGAAAAATTTCCATCCGTACAATGGAAGCTACAAAACTTGATAAAGCTAAAATCTAAAAATCCAAAGAAACATCAAGAATTTCTTAAAAAACTACAAAGCTTATTCAAGTTATAACATCTTTTAAACTTGTTTCTATAAATAGATGTTGTTTTTATTCGTAAAATAAAACATCGTTTAGAATAATAAAGCCAAACTCAGAGACAATACATTTAGTTTTTTTAATATTTATAAAGTTTTGAACTCAAAACAAAAATAAAACTTTGCACAACCATTGCATCATTAAATTTTTATCTTTGTACCTGTGAAATTTGTAACAATCATATTATCATTATTAATACTATTGCTTTCGGCAAAGCCTTGTTCAGATGGTCAAAATTTAGAAGACCAGCATGAAGATGAAATAAGTATGAACCACAATCACCAAGAAGATAGTGACGATTCTTGTCCTATTACTTGTATTTGTAATTGTTGTGGTGTGTCAATAACCTATGAGCCTTTAGCAACATTTGAGTTATTAACTTTCAATAGAATTTCTACAAAATTAGTATCTACTTATCAGTCAAATTATAGATTTGATTTCCAATCTAATATTTGGCAACCACCAAAAGTAATAAGCTAAATTATTACGATTTATAAAATCAATTATTTAGTTAATATTACAATTAAAATTCAATGAATAAATACTTATTGAGCATAAAGCTCATATTAATGCTTTGCCTATCGTTACAGGCACAAACAAAAGATATACAAATAAAAGTAATTACAGAAGAAGAAAACGAGCCTTTAATGGGTGCTACTGTTTACTTTGAAACATTAGAAAAAGGAGCAGTAACAAATTTTGATGGTATTGCAGAATTTACAAAAATCCCAGAGGGTCAGCATCAAATAATCATTTCATTTTTGGGTTTTGAAACATTTGAGACTACAATTCAAATTCCAAGTAATACAGCGTTAGTCTTTAAATTAAAAGAAGGAGCTAACCAATTAGAAACTATTGTAGTGCAATCTACTAGAAGTACAAGAACGGTTAAAAAAATACCAACACGTATTGAGTTTATAGGAGTTGAAGAATTAGGAGAAAAAGCAATAATGAACCCTACTAATATTTCTATGGTGCTTCGTGAAAGTACAGGAATACAAATGCAACAAACCTCATTAAGTAGTGGTAATACCAATATTCGTATTCAAGGATTAGATGGAAGGTACACACAACTTTTAAGAGATGGTTTTCCATTATATGGTGGTTTCTCAAGTGGGTTAAGTATTTTACAAATCCCACCTTTAGACCTACAACAATTTGAAATTATTAAAGGAAGTTCATCAACACTTTATGGTGGTGGAGCAATTGCAGGTTTAATAAATATGGTATCCAAAACACCAGATTTTGAACCTGCTTTAGATATAATGCTCACGCAAACACAAGCATTAGGAAGTACAGCAAATGTATTTTATAGCAAACGAACTGATAAATTCGGTGTATCACTTTATGGCTCTACTCATTACCAAAAAGCATACGACCCTGAAGGTGATGGGTTTAGTAACTTACCAAAAACAACTTCAATTTCTTTTAATCCTAAACTTTTTCATTATCCATCAGAGAATACAACAGTTTGGTTAGGTTTAAATGGAACATATGACGATAGAATTGGTGGTGATATTAATAAAATTGAAAATGGTGAAGAGGGTATTCATCAATACACAGAAGAAAACAATTCAAAACGATTAAGCAGTCAATTGGTATATCAAACACAATTAGATTCTATAAGTTCATTAGAATTTAAAAATAGTGTCTCTTTTTTCGATAGAAATTTAACAG
>CAYPHE010000080.1:0-9935 GCA_964410075.1 uncultured Polaribacter sp. | reverse complement strand
AAGGAAGTGGTACGTTATCTTATAAAACAAATGATAGCTTAGTTTTTGAAGGTGCCTATAAAAAAGGCTTTAAAAGTGGAAAGTGGACAATATATAAAGGAGACCAAAAAAGGTATGAAGAAAACTACAAAAATGGAAATTTAACAAGCGGTACAGCTTTTTTAATTAATGGAGATATTGTAAATTATAAAGGCGTAAAAACTACTGCTTTTTATAAAAAGAAAGATAATAGTGCTATTAAAAAATATTTTGATAGAAATTTAGATTCAACCAATTATGGTGTTTACGGAGACGTTTCTGTTTCTTTTACAGTTACTAAAGACGGTACTATTAAAGATATACAAATCATTAGAGGGTTAACTCCAGAGTTTAATTCAGCATTTAAAGAACAATTAACAAAGATGGAAAATTGGACACCAGCTACAGAAAGAGGTAATAATATTAATTCTACTTATGTATTAAGCATGCGTTTTACAAGGTAGCTCTTTTTATGAAAAACAAACTTTTTATTTTATTATTTTATTTAACTATAAATACTGTTGGGCAAAAATCTCAAAAATTTATAACACTTTTTGAAACTTCAAAAGGAACAGAAACTCCAACTTATCCAGAAGTAATTTCGTTTTACGAAACATTAGCGAGTGAATGTAAAAACATTTCGTTGTTTACTTTTGGCGAAACAGATGCTGGTTTTCCTTTGCACCTAGTGGTGTATAATAGTAATAAAATTACAGATGTAAATGGTATAACGAATTCAACTAAAATTAAAGTTTTAATTAATAACGGAATTCATCCAGGAGAATCAGATGGTATAGATGCTTCTATGCTACTCTTAAGAGATATTGCTCAGAGTAAGAGACTTCAAAAAAAGTATAAAAACACAATTATTTGTATAATTCCTGTATATAATATTGGAGGCGCATTAAATAGAAATTCTTATACCAGAGCAAATCAAAATGGCCCGAAATCTTATGGGTTTAGAGGAAATGCCAAAAATTACGATTTAAATAGAGATTTCATAAAACAAGATTCTAAGAATGCAGTTGCTTTTTCAAAAATATTTCACACTATAAATCCTGAAATTTTTATTGATAATCATGTAAGCAATGGAGCAAATTATCAATATGCAATTACACATTTATTTACACAACACAATAAATTAGGAGGAGAGTTAGGTGCTTATTTAGAGTATAAAATGCGTCCGTTTTTAGAAACGTCTTTAGAGAAAAAGAAAATTCCAATTACGCCGTATGTAAATGTTTGGGGAAGTACTCCAGAACATGGTTTTTCTCAATTTTACGATTCTCCAAGATATTCAACAGGTTATACAACGTTGTTTAATACATTAGGTTTAATGGTAGAAACACACATGTTAAAGCCTTATAAGATTCGCGTAGAACAAACTTATGAATTGCTTTTTTCTATGTTAGATTTTAGCGAAGAAAATAGTGCTGAAGTAAAACAACTAAGAGCTAATGCTGTAGAAGAAATACAATCTAAAAAGAAATATCCTATCTTATTTAAAGTTGATAGTAATAACCCAACTAAATTTCAATTTAAAGGTTATGAAGCGGATACCATAGAGAGTAAAGTAACTACAGGGAAACGTTTATTTTATGATGAAACAAAACCCTTTACAAAAGAGATTAATTACTATAATAATTTTAAAACTACTAAAGAAATAGACATTCCGAAAGCTTACATTTTACCGCAAAGTTGGCATAGCGTTATTGAAAGATTAGAGCATAATAATATTCAATTTACAAAATTGAAAAATGATACAGTTATTCAAGTTGAAGTAAATCATATATCAGATTATAAAACAAGGAATGTTGCTTATGAGGGGCATTATCTTCATTATAACACCGCAACAATTGCTTCAACAAAGGGTGTAAGTTTTAGAAAAGGCGATTTGTATATTCCAACAAATCAAAAAGGAATCCGTTATTTATTAGAAACTTTAGAAGCAGAAGCTGTCGATTCTTTTTTTAATTGGAATTTTTTCGATACTATTTTACAGCAAAAAGAACATTTTTCAGCTTATGTTTTCGAAGACATAGCAGAACAATTATTAACTGAAAATAGTAGTTTACAAAAGAAATTTGTAGAACAAATGAAAGACAGTTCTTTTGCTAAAAATCCAAGTGCGCAATTAGAGTTTATTTATAAAAACTCACCACACTTTGAAAAATCGTATTTGCGATTACCTGTTTATAAATTAAAATAAATTCCTATGATTTTAAAATTACAAAGAAGAATTAATTTAAAAATAAAAGATACTTTATATAGATTAGGGATTAATATAAAAAAAGACACACTAGTATATTTAGGAATGAACAAAGGAATGGGTTTTGATCAAATCTTTAGAGATTATAAAGTTTGCTATGGCTTTGAGGCTGACCCTGAATTATTTCAAGTTTTAGACAAAAAATATAAAAAATATAAAAATGTTACTATTATTAATGCAGTAGTAACTGAAAAAGACGGATTTGTTGATTTTAATATAAGTAGTAATAATGGGCTAAGTTCTTCGGTAGGAAAATTTAAAGAAGAATGGGTTAAGAGTACAGATATTAAAATAACAAAAACAGTTTCTCTTCCATCAATTAATTTATATAATTTTTTGAGCAAAAGAAATATTGATACTATTGATGATTATATAAGTGATATTCAAGGATATGATCTTAAAGTTTTAAGTACATTGAAAACTTTAATAGAACAAAAGAAAATTAAAAGAATATCTTCAGAAGTAGCTAAAGATGAAAAAGAAAATATTTATGAAGGTCTTCCCCTAAATAACCTAAGTGCTTTTAATGATTTGTTGTCAGATAATTATAAATTAGTAGCCAAGGGAGAAGGAATCTTAAAAGAAGGCGAATTCAATGAAGTTCCAGAAGGTTGGTGGGAAATGGATTGTATGTGGAAAGTAAAAAATTAATGCTTATTAGTATATGTTAACTTATAACTAATAAGCAATAAATTTTAAAACTTATACTCACCTAAAGGTTTAGGAAAGTCTTCTGGATTTGCTGCCAAATGATAACGTGGGTCATCTACATCCTCTTCAATTATATCTTTAAAAATAGGGCTTGCTTTGTATAGCAATACTTTACAATCTTCACTCAAATGCTTTAACGTTATTTTTTTATTAGCAGCTTTGTATTTTTCTACTAAATTAAAAATGGCTTCAATAGCGGAATGATCAGAAATTCTGGCTTCAACAAAATCGATTTCAACAATGTTTGGATCATTTTTTACATCAAACTTTTCGTTAAAGGCGGCAATACTTCCAAAAAACAAAGGTCCCCAAATTTCATAGATTTTTGTTCCGTCAGCTTTAAAACGTTTTCTAGCTCTAATTCTTCTTGCATTTTCCCAAGCAAAAACTAAAGCAGATACAATTACACCTAGGAATACAGCAACTGCTAAATCTACAAAAACAGTTACAGCAGAAACTAAAATTAATACAAAAGCATCTGACTTTGGTATTTTCTTTAAAATTCTAAAACTAGACCAAGCAAATGTTTCTATAACCATCATAAACATAACCCCAACTAAAGCTGCAATTGGAACCATTTCTATGTATTTATCTGCAAATAAAATAAAAGTTAATAAAGTAAGCGCCATCATTACACCAGACAAACGTCCTCTACCACCAGCATTTACATTTATTACGGTCTGTCCTATCATTCCACAACCACCAGTTCCACCAAACAAACCAGAAATAATATTTCCAGAACCTTGTGCGATACATTCTTTATTTCCGTTTCCTCTAGTTTCTGTTAATTCATCCACTAGATTCATTGTCATTAATGTTTCTATTAAGCCTACAGAAGCAGCTAAAAATGCAGGAAGAGCAATAAACTGTAGTGTATCTAAATTAAAAGGTAGGTTTTGCCATAATTCCTTATTTGGAGTAGGAAATTCACCTTTTAAGCCTGTTCCCCCACCTTCAATAATATAAGATCCTACTGTAGTTGTATCTATATTAAATCCAATAACTATTAAAGAGGTAACTAAAATTGCTGTTAAAGCTGCAGGCAACTTTTTAGTAATTTTTGGTAATAACCAAATAATTCCCATGGTTAATAAAACCAACCCTAACATGGTGTACAACTCTGTACCTTCCATAAAAGTACTTTTATACTCGTTTACACCTTCAGCAGAAACAGATAATGATTTATGCGAAAACATTTTTACCTGAGCAATAAAAATAACAATAGATAACCCGTTTACAAATCCCATCATTACAGAATGTGGAATTAAACGAACAAATTTTCCTAATTTAAAAACACCAGCAAAAATTTGAATGATTCCCATTAAAATAACACAAGCCATTAAATAGAAAAAGCCCATGTTTTCAACAGGTTGATCTAATAACATACCTTTAGTATGACCTTCTGAAATCATATGAACAAAGATTACAGCAACAGCTCCAGCAGCACCAGAAATTAACCCTGGTCTACCTCCAAAAAAAGCAGTAATTAAACCAATAATAAATGCTCCAGAAAGTGCCATTAAAGGATCTATTTGTGCAACAAAAGCAAAAGCTACTACTTCTGGAATCATAGCTAGAGAAACTGTAATTCCTGCTAAAACATCATCTTTTGCGTTTGGAGTAATTTTTTTAATGAATTCTGTCATTATAGTGTATTGATTTTCAAGTCGGCAAATATAGAACGTTTTTTCAAAAAACTACATTTTTCTATAAGTATCGTAAACCAACTTAATGTTTTTATAAGTATTATTTAATGCCTTTGTTGTTAAAGATTTGTTTTTAAAACCAACTTCTGTAATTCCTTCTTCTAATTGAGGTGTTAATTCTCCATTAAAGCTAGAATGCATTAGATACCAGTGTGTTTCTTTTAATTTTAACCCATCCCAATTATAGGTGTGGTAGGTAACCATAATTTTTTTTTCAACTTGTAAGTTATCTATCCCACATTCTTCTTCAACCTCTCTAATAGCAGCAACTTCTAAAGATTCTCCAGATTCAACTTTTCCTTTTGGTAAGTCCCATTTATTATTTCTATAGATAAATAAAATTTCGTTGTTTTTATTAACAACTAAACCTCCTGCAGCTGAAATTACTTCGAAATTGTGGGTGAAATTACCCCAATCTTTTTCTAAATTATCAGACAATAAAATAATCCCTTCACAATTTTTATTATTTAATTTCTTTATAATTCCTTTAAAATCAATACTATTAAAGGGATAGGTAGCAAAATTATTGTTTTTTTCTATGGAGGAAGTGATAATTAACGGAGTTTCATTTACAAAAACTTCATACATTTGTTTCATGATTTTGAACAAAGATACTGCAAAAAAAACTGCTGAATTACTATTACAAGTTAAAGCAATTAAGCTAAGCCCAAACGAACCTTTTCAGTGGGCTTCTGGTTGGAAATCACCAATTTACTGTGATAATAGAGTAACACTTTCTTATCCGCCAGTAAGACTTTTTTTAAAAAAAGAAATTGCACAAATTGTTGAAGAAAAATACGGTAAACCAGATGTTATTGCTGGCGTTGCAACAGGAGCAATTGCAATTGGTGTTTTAATAGCCCAAGAACTAGGAGTTCCGTTTATTTATGTTCGTCCAGAACCAAAGAAACACGGAAGAAAAAACCAGATAGAAGGTCATTTAGATAACGGCCAGAATGTTGTGGTTATAGAAGATTTAATTAGTACGGGAAAAAGTAGTCTAAATGCTGTTGAAGCTATTAAAGAAGCTGGTGGTTTTGTAAAAGGAATGGTAGCTATCTTTTCTTATGGTTTTCAGGTTGCAGAAGATAATTTTAAAGCCGCTAATGTAGAGTTAACTACCTTAGGTAACTACGAAAACTTATTAGAACAAGCTTTAGACAATAAATACATTAACGATAAAGAGCTGTTAACTTTAAACAACTGGAGGCTGGCTCCAGATAAATGGAACCAATAAAACCATAAAATGGATATACAAGGAGAAAAAGTAGTCGTTAATAAATCTGACGAAGCAATTTTTACACATTTTACGGAGTTGCAAAACTTTAAAGATATTATGCCAGAAAACATTCAGAAATTTGAAGTTGATGGAGAATCTTTTGTGTTTGGTTTACCAGGAATGCCAGAAATTAGGTTAATTTTAAAAGAAACAACTCCACACTCTAATATTACTTTAGGCTCTGCAAGTAGTAAAATGCCTTTTACATTGTCTGCAGATATTGATAAACTTAATGAAGATTCTAGTGAAGTGCAATTGACTTTTAATGGTGAATTTAATGCAATGATGGCTATGATGATAAAAAAACCATTAACTAAGTTTATTGATACTCTTACCGAGAATCTTGGTAAAATGTAGTTGTACTATTCTAATTGTTTTTCATCAAATCTTTTTAAAGCTCTAAATATTTAAGAGTGTTGATGTTTTTTAAAACTAAAAAATATTAGTGATTTTTTAGTTATTTCAATTTATAAGATTTACAGTTTCTTTTTAAATATCTACAATAGATTATTAATGCTTATAATATTGCAAATCAAATTTTTATAGTATCTTGCAGTGTTATTTGTATTTAGTATAAATAATTCTTAAAATGTTGTTGTAAATAATATTACATCAATTTAAGGAACGAAGAATTAAGTAGAACGAAGATGAACTAATTGAGTAAATAATATTTAATGTTATTTATAAAAAACAACACAGCATTATGAAAAACAACCTTGCCGACTCAATGTGCTTGGATATTTATCTTTCCAACCTTTCTAAAAAAGAGTATAAAAATGTTAGTGAAAACCTAACAATTGTTGAGCATAAACGTATGCCTTTGCTAAGTTGGGATATCTTTTCGAATATTTTTCATCAAAATATGTTTGAAACGATAAAACAGTTAGACTTGCAGCAAGTTTTATCTTTTGCTAAAAAATTTGAGTGGAATAACGATTTAAAACAGGCTTTTGAAGAAAATGACTACGAGGCATTAATTATTACAGACGCTAAGCAAAATATCATTTGGGTAAATAAAGGATTTACTACAATGACAGGTTATACAAAAAAAGAGGCAATTAATAGAACCCCAAGATTCTTACAAGGAGAAAATACTTCTTTAAAAGCTAAGAAGAATATAAAACAGCAACTTAAAAGCAATACTCCTTTTAAAGAAGTGATTATCAATCACAAAAAAGACAACTCTAGTTATAAATGTGAAGTTAAAATATATCCTTTATACAATAAAGAAACAACACATTACATTGCTTTTGAAAAGCAAGTTTAATTCGTTTTATGAATTGATCTATTTTAAAGAAATTTAATTTCTTGAATTCCAAATTCTTCTATGTTTTCATTTTCTAGTAAAACTTGAAGTTTTCCATTAGTTTTAGAAACCCCTTTTATAATTCCTGAAAAAATTGTGTTTTCTTTAGTTGAAAATGTGGCTACAATGTCTTTTTTATATAAATGTTTGAGGTATTCTTCTTCCAATAAACTAAATTTATTTTTGTTTAATAATCCAATTTTTTCATCTAGTTTGTCAAGAAGTTTTTGCATTACAATTTCTAGATTAAATACTTTTTTATGAATTATTTTTAAAGAAGTTGCTCTTGGTAATTCAACAGGAAATACATCCTCATTAACATTTAACCCAATACCAATTATTGCAGATTTTACAAATTCTCCCTGTAAGTTTGGTTCAATTAAAATACCACAAACTTTTTGTTTTCCTGACAGAATGTCGTTAGGCCATTTAATGCTTATATTAGGAGTGTTTAAAGATTCTAAACAATCAAAAATAGCCAAACTAACCGCAAAGTTTAAATAGGTTTTATTGGTGATAAATAATTTAGGAAATCGAATAAAAACGCTGAGTGTAAGGTTTTTTTTAGGTGAAGCAAACCAAGAATTTCCATGCTGTCCTTTACCCGATATTTGTTCATCTGCAACTACCGTAGTAAAATTATCTAAATCTTGTTTTTGTGCCATTTCTTTCAAAAAAGAATTGGTAGAGTTAATGGCACTAAGTTTGATTATTTTCAATTTGTTAAATAAAGTGTAAACTGATTCAATTATACGTAAAAAACTCGCAAAAAAACAATAACTTTGCGTTAAATTATATAAATATTAATGACAAAAAAACAAGTAAGTTCAGACGATTTAATCGCACTGATAATTAAGGGAATTGAAGATGTAAAAGGAGAAGATATTCAATTACTAGACTTACGAGATATAGAAAATACAGTTTGCGATTATTTCGTAGTCTGTTCAGGAAATTCCAACACACAAGTAAACGCAATTTCTGGTTCTGTACAAAAGGTAGTTAGCAAAGAACTTAAAGATAAACCTTGGCATGTAGAAGGAGAAAATAATGCAGAATGGGTTTTAATGGATTATGTAAACGTTGTGGTTCACATTTTTCAAAAACACGTACGAGATTTTTACAGTATAGAAAGCCTTTGGGGAGATGCTAAAATTACCGAAATAAATTCAATTTAAAATTCTATCGATTCATAAAATATGAGTAATCCGAAAAAAGACAACAAAACAAATATGCCTAAATTTAAATTCAATGCTTATTGGGTTTATGCAGCTATCTTTATTGTAATTATTGCATTTCAATTTTTTAGTAGTGGAGATTTAGGTTCTAAAAGTGTTTCTAAAAACGAGTTTTATGAGATACTAAGAGCAAATGATGTTTCTAAAATAGAAGTATTAAACAATAGTGTAGCTCAAATTTATATTAAAGAAAAGGCTCTAACTAAAGAGCGTTACAAGAAAGCTATCAGTTCTACTTTTTACACAAGAGGAACCGCTTTATACGAATACAATTTTGGGGATTTACAAAATTTTGAAAATGATATTGAAGAAATTAAAGAGTCGCAAGATCTAGATTTTGATAAAGAAAATATAGAGCGAACTAGTTTTACAGACACTATTTTAGGCTTTTTACCATTTATAATTTTAATTGCAATTTGGTTATTCTTTATGAGAAGAATGTCTGGTGGTGCTGGCGGAGGAGCTGGTGGAGGTCAGATTTTTAGTATTGGAAAATCGAAAGCAAAATTATTCGATAAAGACACTAAAGTAAAAACTACATTTGAAAATGTTGCTGGTTTAGAAGGCGCTAAAGAAGAAGTGCAAGAAATTGTAGATTTCTTAAAAAGCCCAGAAAAATATACTTCTTTAGGAGGTAAAATTCCAAAAGGGGCATTGTTAGTTGGTCCTCCAGGAACAGGTAAAACATTATTGGCAAAAGCAGTTGCAGGAGAAGCTGGAGTTCCTTTTTTCTCTTTATCAGGTTCAGATTTTGTAGAAATGTTTGTTGGTGTTGGAGCTTCTAGAGTAAGAGATTTATTCAAACAAGCGCAACAAAAATCACCTTCAATTATTTTTATTGATGAGATTGATGCTATTGGTCGTGCACGTGGAAAAAACAGTATGACTGGTGGAAACGATGAGCGTGAAAATACCTTAAATCAGTTGTTAACTGAAATGGATGGTTTTGGAACAGATACCAATGTAATTGTTTTAGCTGCAACAAACAGAGCAGACGTTTTAGATAAAGCGTTAATGCGTGCTGGGCGTTTTGATAGACAAATTTATGTTGACTTGCCAGATATTAGAGAGCGTCAAGAAATTTTTGAAGTACATAAAAAACCATTAAAAATAGCTGGCGATGTAAATGTTGAGTTTTTAGCGCAACAAACTCCAGGGTTTTCTGGTGCAGATATAGCTAATATGTGTAACGAAGCGGCATTAATTGCAGCCAGAAATGGTAAAAAGTTAATTCATCATCAAGACTTTTTAGATGCAGTTGATAGAATTGTTGGAGGTTTAGAAAAGAAGAAAAAAATAATCACACCAAAAGAAAAGAAAGTTATTGCTTTTCATGAAGCTGGGCATGCAACGGTAAGTTGGATGTTAGAACATGCTGCACCATTAGTAAAGGTAACAATTGTACCTAGAG